>CAZBDM010000349.1:0-5426 GCA_964490675.1 uncultured Oligoflexales bacterium | reverse complement strand
CACGACTGTTGCAGTACCACCAAGCTCGAACTTTTTCCGTTTGGTAAAAAATCTCGGTCGAATAACTCGAATTTCATATTTTTCAAAACGCTCTTTTCGCTTTTTTTGGGCCAGCAGCGACTCTTCTGGGACCACGGTCAGACAAAGCCCTAGCAAGAAAAGTCCTCGCAAGACCATTTTGAAATTTGTAGTGACTGAAATTATCAACTTTGAAAACAACATACCGCTTTAGTTCGACTCCCTGGCAACCATCAATTTAAATGAAACAAAATCAGCTTGCTGTGCAGTGAGCATAATTCGTTTCAATAATTTAAAGCGATGTTTTTGATCCATTTCGATGGTGACCGTACCTGGCGTCACTTTTTTATCTGCTGCTTTGACTTTTGCAAATCTTTTGGTCGCTTCCGCAAGTTTTTCTAGCTCCTCATAAAGCGGTTGAATGGCCCCTTGAAAGCGAAAACGCTCAGGTACATCTCCGTTTATGATACTAACAACTTTCTTCTGCCTGTCTCCTACTAGAATCGCTGTTTTCGTGACAATAATTGAAGGGACCTCATCAAGAGCCTGAAGAGTTTTTGAGTCAGGTAATTCAATCCCAGGATTGACATCGTGACTGATTGGATCACTTGAGAAACTCATCAGAAGGAAAAGAATGAGAATACTAAAGATATCAAGCAAAGGCATGATGTTCAGGTTGAGCGTTTCACCACCATCTGTACCAGCACTAGCCATTAAAGTCTCCGTTTGTTAAGTCTACTGAAGCATGACGCTTTGCATGACGACTTTCGGGAAAAGCGCCGACTTAAGTACGGCTGCTTGTTTTTCGTTTGCGTCAGGAGGAATTGGTATCTCTGGATCTCCTGGCTGACGTAGTTTTATCGCATCTAAAACCTCAGTCATCTGAGCGTAGGTGACATCATCCTCAACAAAAAAACTTAACTTATCTAACTTTGGATTTTGCAGTCGAATCCCTACGAGCTTCTGATGCATCTGAGAGATACCGTCCGGATCTCTTTGAAAGACTTCATTTTTTTCATTCTCTGGAGGAGCTGTGTATGACGTTGTCAGTGTAATTTTCGTTCTTTCCAGATCAACTTTTACTTCTAGTTCTCTTGCCGGCTTATCTGGTGGAGGAGGTGTGTTTGATAGAAAAGGTATCTGTACCTCGAGAATACCAATGGCAAGGAAAACAGCAGAAAAAAGGAGAAACGTTGTAAGCAACGAGAACACATCAACGAAAGGCATTACGTTAAGCTCGACCGTTGTTGGCGCTTTTCTCCCGAGATTCTTTTTCTTTCTTTTTGAACTAGCCACTAACTACCTCAATGATCAAGATTCAGTTCTACGATCTTGATACCCTTTGATTTTCATTTTTCGTGTATATAGCAAATCTCTTAATCGCGAAGAATTTTGACTAATGTCATCGACGATACTTTGCTGCTTTCCCAGCAAAATACCGTAAGCAAAAAGACAGAGAAGAGCCGTTCCTAATCCGTAAGAAGTTGCAGTCAATGCTTCGGCGATACCTGCAGCAAGAGCGTTTTGCTTGGCGGCACCAGTCAGCTGGGCAGCAGCCGAGAAAGAGTGCATGAGACCGAAAATCGTACCGAGAAGTCCAAGCAGCGTTGCTACGTTTGCTGTAGTTGCTAAGAAGCCTGTACGCTTCGCTACTTTCGGAAGAGCCGCAAGTTGAGCGTGTTCCATAGCGTTTTCGATTTCTTCGGCAGAATCGTTCGCTCTTTTTAAACCTTCTGACAGAACGTATGGCATAAGGGAAGGACGAGCTTTCTTACAGAGCCTGATGGCATTTTCAATGGAGTTGTTCATTACCATTTTCTGTACATTGGCCATAAACTTAGCACTGTTGGTGAGATCAAATTGCATCCAGAGTCTGTAGGCTCTTTCGACAATGATCGTTAGTGATGTGCCCAATGTGATTGTGATGAGCGTCATGACCAGGATACCACCTTGATCGAAAAGCTTAACGATAGTTTCAAACACCTTTGAATCCTCCAGAGTATAAATGCCAAGGGTTGCGACACCCCTTTTCCTTGAACTTCTTGCCTCTCTAAGACTTCGAGACTTCGTTTTAATCAGATTTTGCTGCTAATTTATTATTATCATTAATATTTTACGGATAGAGAATGGCAGATGTCAATAACCCTGGAGAGGGTATCTTCTCATATGGCGAAATAATCTCAGGTTCGGTACACTTAAAAATAAAATACAGACAACTTTTAGGTAGTTAAAACTTTTCTCATGAAAGTAATCCTGTAAATGAAAAGTCGCATCCTCATTCTAAACTCGCAGTCTGGGAAAAACTTACCTGGAAAAACTGCTTTGAAAGTTGCCACCCAAGATGCAACCGTCGTCGAAACAGATAAAGTTTCCGAAGCTCTGGAACTTATTTCTAAACCAGACTCATTTTTAATCATTATCTCAAACGAAGGGACACCAGAACTATTTGAAGCAGCACGAAAACATCAACAAAGTGCTCGCACTGTTTTCATGACTGACATGACAATGGAACAATACTCCCCGGCGCTGCTCGGCAACGAACATATGCTCATAGACCACGTCATTGCCAATCGTTTTCCGAGCGACTGGACAGTTAACGAACTCAGAACAACCATTCAAAAAATCCTTAGAAAGGACCTGTTTGGTCTCGAAAAGTATCTCATGCCCCATTCGGAGATCTTTCACCGAGTTGTCTCTGGATCTCCTTCAAGGCCTGTCTTAAATAAAGAAGTCTCTCAATTTGCTCAAAATCTTGGCCTCAATAGTCATTTGACTAAAAACATTTTTGGGATCAGCGAAGAGCTACTGATGAACGCTATCTATGATGCCCCTTCCGCCGCTGGCAAGGTTCCCAAGGAAAGCGTTCCGGGTGATAAGTCTTATCTTCTTCCCGAAGAACATCGCGGTATCTTTTCATTCGGCTGTGACGGTAAAACCTTCGCACTTAGCGTCAGTGACCCCTTTGGGGTCTTCGAGAGAGACATTTTCTTTAAATATGTGAAAAAAGTTCTGCATCGCACTGACAGCGCCAAACTTCTTGATGATAAGGCCAGCGGAGCCGGACTCGGCCTTTTTAAAGTGCTCTATAGCGCTCACACCTTGGTGTGTAATGTTGAAAAAGGCAACAAAACAGAGATGATCGCTCTGATAGATATTAGTATGCAGATTCGAGATTTCTCAAAAATGCCCCGCTCAATCCACTATTTTATTGTCTAGAAATTAAGCTTAACCATATCTGCTTGCATATTTTAATGCTAGAAATTACACATTTCGATAGACTACTCATTCCTGAGTCACTGTTATTTTGAGAGGTTTCGCAAATGTCAAAAATTAAAGTAAAACGACCCGTCGTAGAATTAGATGGCGACGAGATGACAAGAATCATCTGGGCTAAGATCAAAGAAAAGTTGATCCTACCCTATTTAGATATAGATCTTAAGTACTTCGATTTAGGGATCGAACACCGAGACGCAACCAACGATGAAGTCACTTTGGACGCAGCTAAGGCGATTGAGGAATTCGATGTTGGTATTAAATGTGCCACGATCACCCCTGATGAGGCTCGCGTTGAGGAATTTAATTTAAAGAGAATGTGGCGTAGCCCTAACGGCACCATTAGAAATTACCTAGGCGGTACCGTTTTTAGAGCTCCGATTATCTGTAAAAATATTCCTCGCCTTGTTAAAAACTGGACAAAGCCAATCGTCGTTGGTCGTCACGCACATGCTGACCAGTACAAATGTACAGATGTCAGAATTCCTGGTGCCGGACGCCTAAGAATGATTTACGACGGCGAAGAGGGTCACCAAGAGTGGGAGATCATGGACTTTAAGGGACCTGGAATCGCGCTTGGTATGTATAATACCGACGAATCTGTCTATGGCTTTGCGCGCTCTTGTTTTTCTTACGCCCTTACCAAAGGTTACCCGCTTTATCTTTCGACCAAGAATACCATTTTAAAAGTCTACGACGGTCGCTTTAAGGATATCTTCGAAGAGGTTTACCAAAAAGAATTCAAGAAAGACTTCGATGCAAAAGGCATCACTTACGAGCACAGACTCATTGACGACATGGTTGCACAAGTCCTTAAGTGGGACGGTGGCATAGTTTGGGCCTGTAAGAATTACGACGGTGACGTTCAATCTGATACAGTTGCGCAAGGATTTGGTAGCTTGGGTCTGATGACTTCAGTCCTTATGTGTCCTAACGGTCGTACGATCGAGACAGAGGCTGCACACGGAACCGTAACGCGTCATTACCGCCAACATCAACAAGGCAAAAAGACTTCGACAAACCCTGTTGCAAGTATCTTTGCTTGGACGCAAGGCCTTGCTCACCGCGGCAGACTCGATGAAACCCCTGAGCTTATCAGTTGGGCCGAGAGCCTTGAAAAAGTCATCGTTAATACCATCGAAGAAGGAGCGATGACTAAAGACCTCGCCCTTTGCATTCATGGTTCAAACCTTAAAGAAGAACACTATTTAACCACCGACGACTTTATGGATACGCTGGCTAAAAACTTTGAAGCTGCTCAAAAGTAAAAGTCGAAAGATCCCCTACGTTGGTATTGAGCGTCGGGGATCTTCTCATCAAGTACCGTATGGACAAACGACACATCTTTTATCTGGCTCCAATGTTAGGAATCACAGATTCCTGCTTCCGGCGAGCATTTATGGAGACCTTTGGTGGGTTTGACTGCGCAATTAGTCCGTTTATCAGAACCATGCAGGGCAAACGTTTTAAAAGCTCAAAAGTCAAAGATCTCAATGTAAGAAAAAACACTTCTTTCCCAGTCATACCTCAGATACTCACCAATAATAAGGATGACTTTATTCACTTAGCGAAAGTTCTTTTTGACATGGGCTATGTCCATATCAATCTAAATATGGGTTGCCCGGTCCCTACTGCATCAGGACGAGGAAGAGGAGCAGGTCTGCTTTTGGAAAGAGACTTTGTTGACCGACTACTAGAAGACGTTTTATCTGAAATCCCTAATCGACTATCAATTAAAACTAGGATTGGGTTTAGTAAAGATGACGAGCTTTTAAAAATGATCGAAGTTTTTAACCGGTATCCATTGCAAGAAGTCACTATACACCCGCGCACTGCCAAACAAAAATACCAAGGCTCGGTTAATCTGCTGGCTTTTAAGATGGCATGTGAAGCGCTTGATCATGAAGTCATATATAGCGGTGACATCAATACCCGAGAAGATCTGCTGTTTTTGCAAAGTCAACTTCCCCATATTAGAAAGTGGATGATCGGTCTTGGCATCTTGAAAAACCCTTATTTAATCGAGCAGATACGTTCAAAAGACTGCATCCGCAATGGCAATGTTGCAAAATTTTTGGAAACCCTAGCCCGGATTTCTCATAGGATTTTTTGACAGCATAAAACTGTGTTGAGCG
>CAZBDM010000348.1:3520-5458 GCA_964490675.1 uncultured Oligoflexales bacterium | reverse complement strand
AGACCTCGCTTTTTTATGACGATAAATTGCTCGCCTTCTTCTTTGAATGACCAACTTAAGCTCTCGTTGCTATTCAAAAATTGAGTGTAACCAACAGCGTTGTATTTCTTGATCGGATATAGTGCGAAATGCCGTTGACTTGAAGACAAAAATGTTAGAGTCCCCTGCGGACGTAGCCATCTTACTTTAGGGTTGTAGTCGTCTTTTATACTCGCTTCGTATTGGTATCCGGCAAATGAAAATGCAGTGGAGAATAGAGCCATTAGAGCTAAAGCTAAAATAGATGCGAAAATAGAGACCTTGGAGACCACGGAGAAAGTTTGATCTGTCAAGCCATTATTCTTAAAGTTTTCGTCATTAGGTAGTGAAGAAAACACCCAACCTGCAAAAATTGCATGCGTGAAAAAAACCGAACGTACAAAATCAACTTCTTGCACTGACAAAATTGAAAACCAACCAGCGAGACTAAAACTCACAAGAAAAAAGCTATTTTTTTGGTCGTTTTGGGGCGCTAATTTAGCGAGTGTTAGAAAAACAAATAATACTACGATTGCAATGGTGTGGATGCTCCCTAATTCAAACAAGGATTGGATAAAGAAATTATGGGCTGTGTCAAGAATAATGCCAAGGGAGTGTGATTGAGCTGCGTCATAAAAATTACTCCACCAGCTTGCGTATCCATGACCAAAGATCCAGTGGCCTTTCATATCGTCGATAGCGATATCCCAAATATCTAATCGCTGTTTTGAAATAGGAGAAGCATGCATAAGCCTGTGGGTACCTAAGCCGAAAAACTTAAGCACTTCTTTATAAGCTCCTCTATAAAGCGCTAAAATCGAGAGCCCGATAAATAAGCCTATTGATGCGGTCCATGCTATCTTTAATGTAAACGATCTAGTCTTCAAAAACCCTAGGTAACAACCGTAAAAAATGGCTGCTGCAAATAAGGAAAAGATAAGCAGAATGGCCCCTCTTTGTTGGGTTTTTATCAGAAAGAAAAAGAAGATGCTCATCGTTAGAAAAAATGAGAGCTTAAAAATATGTCGTGAAGCATTTTTGAATCTGAAGATTACAATTACAATACTTGGCATCAAGTAGGGCCAAATCCAAGTTGGATTCTGCATCAGAAAAGCAAGACGTGTGTCTTTATATACCGAATCCATAACCCAAGGGGGGAAAAAGGTTTTATTTCCACTGAAGTAGCATCCTAAACTAATCCCAACAAACAACAATCCTACTGTGAGGATCGATAAGGAAATGACCTTCCTATATTTTGTTTGCCCCAATAGATAAGAAACAAAAAACAAAAGACTCGCTGTCATCAGGTATGACCACTGCCTCGGGGCTGAGTTTTGCTTTACTTCGGCCTGCATCACACACTCAAGCTTTTGCATAAATCCTGGCATCAGGCCACAGGTGTCCTTCCAGCTATAATCATAGATAGCAGCGTAACCCGCTCTAAGGCTGGTGATAAAAAGAAGGACGATAAACAAGATGACCCATGCTCTTGTCAGCGGCTTATTCCACAAGGCTTTTCGAAACGAAAATCGGCCCAGGTGACGCTCCTCGCTAATGAGATATAGATAGCCGCAGACAAGACTCATAAGAAACATTTCAGGAATAAGCGGGAAGTTTAAAGCAGGAGCGATGTTTACCGTCCAAAGTAGCAGCAAAGCCGCAATGGTCCAGAGAGTGAAAAACGTCGTTTTAAAGTCTATCTCTTTAAGCATCTTTCTCCCGCTAACCTAAAGCTCGCTTAAGAGCTTTGTGGATGGGAAAGGCGAGGCGCTTAAAAGTGTTATTAATGGAATCAGCTATACGGTAACGCATCGGCAGATCCATAAGGCTATAAGAGTGGGTCTTAGCATCAGAGACTTGCATCAGTTTCAAATCTGAAGAGAGCGCCTCAGTAATGATCGAGGGGTAGGTTATGCTAAA
>CAZBDM010000348.1:0-3510 GCA_964490675.1 uncultured Oligoflexales bacterium | reverse complement strand
TTCGAAGCTCTCACAGATAGGACGGCGGCTAGCGCTTTCTTGGTGGTAAGCAATTAGCGAGCCGAAATAGAAGTTCTTAAATCCATTGACTCTTGCTTTGCTGCAGAGATCGATGTCACTATAACCGTTGGGGAAAAGTACATCATTAAATCCACCAAGCTCTAAAATCACTTTTCTTCTGGCAGCAACACAGGCGAAAGAAACAGCAAAAACTGTGTGATCAAGATCAGAAAAATCAGATTTCTGCTGGCGCAGATGATCGGCTCTAAAGATCCCTGGGGCTGCAAGAGAAGCCTTAGCAGTGATGCCGGCATGCTGAATCTTATCTGAACCTTTGTAGCGCAACTGAAGTCCTACAAAGCCGATATCCCCTTGACTTTCGAGAAGCCCGATCATAGCCGTAAGGGCGTGCTTTGTTTTCAGCTCGATATCGTTATTCATAAGAAGGACGTATTCGCTACTAACCTTATCTTTTAAGGCAACATTATGCATGCGGCCAAAGTTAAACGGGCCTTGATAGGGCATGATCTCGATGTCTTTAAAAGACTTCTTCAATTGCGGGACTGCGCCTGCGATCTTTTTTTGAGTGTCCTCACTCGAGTCATGGTCAATGAGAAGCACGGATAAATATTGGGCTCCATCTTGCTCAGCCAAACTGTCAAGAGCTGTAAGGGTATCTTTAGCATGGTTCTTGTATGGGATGATGACAGTGGTGTCGGCCAAGATCTTCTTATCTGCCAGAGGTGGCTGACCATGAGGTTTTATCAGTGTCTTTGTATCGACTTTCGATAGAGAGAGGCTTGCATAAATCGGGATATGTTTAAAACGTACTTCTTCTTTATTGCGCCAATGGCCAAGCTCAAGGAGTTCTAGGCCATGATTGATTTGAAAGAATCGATCATCTATCTTATCTGGTTTGGATTTTTGAAAAATCTGTTTTAGTTGTTTGCTACTGTCCTCTAGAAAAGCTTCATTGAATACCAGTGCTTTTGTAGCGGGATCTTGGCTCAAATATCTTGCTGCTGTGCCGAGAGTCTGGGGGTGGAGGACGAGCGGTCGCTTGATGTTTAGGACGTATACTCTTTTATCTTCTGGAATAACTTCCTCGCCCTTTTCAATCATGCTCCAGTACGGATAAGACTGCATCTGGCAGGATTTGATAAATTCTTGCCGCCAAGGATTTTGGGTTTCGATTGCGATATTGATAGCAAAATGAATATCGTACGCCTCTTCTCCAGAAAAGCGCTGCCATTCATCGTGGATGACTTTTTTAAGCTGTTCTTTTTGATCAAGGGCACCAGAAAAGCACCAAGGGTAGCTGTCTAGTTCAGTCAAATCTGGTTTTCTAGGCTCACGAGTCAAACTAAATCTAACCTTTAATCTTATTGATGCGCTCGAGAACTTCAACGCGTTCGCTAAGGATTGTTACTTGTTCTTGTAAGGCGCTTAACTCTTTAGATAGGTGTTCTGGCAGAGCCTTCGCGGTGGTCTCGGGAGCAGCTTTTTGACTGCTTGAATCAACAAGATAACGATAGACAGGGTCTTCTGAGGAAAGAGTCATAATATTGTCTATCTCAGATTTTTTTAGGCGGCTTAGTTTTGTCAAACTAGGACCGACAATGAGTGATCTGACTATGGATATGATGTTTCTAAGCATCTTTCTTTCCTAAAAGTTTCGTCTTAATCTTGCGATTCCAAATTGCAATCAAAAAAATTTTTAGCATCTGTTTGAGAGGAAGCTCGGAGAAGAGCTGACCTCCTCCCCTCTTCTCTCTAGCTTCCAAGCTCTCGATGGTCCGCCTGAGTTCCCTATAGCCATGATTCATGATTGCAAGGCCTCAACAATATACCGAGAAAGCTTTCGGGTAAAAGCTTCTTGGCCGCAATTGAGTGTTGCCGTTAAAAGATCGCCTCTTATCTTGCCGATACCCTCGGAGCCGACAAGGTGAGCAACCTCTGAATACCCCTCAATAAGGCCGTCTTTGCTGATATAAGGGATACAGGTTTCACCGGGTGTTAGTAAATCAAAAATACCGCCTCTTGCATAAACAAGAGGCACACAGCCATGAGCAGCCGCTTCAATGATCGCTAAGCCTAGATGCTCGCAGCGTTCGGGGTGCTCCCCTGGTAAATAAAAAGCGCCCGTCCCGTGAACATAGCCGGAAGATTCTAAAAGAAGTCTTGAGAGCTCGCTAGAGCTTATGTCGTTATGAATAAACACAATACCGCCATGCTTTTTGGCCAAAGCTCTGCACTGCTCTAAGTAGCTAATCGCTTCTTTGGTCTGGTTGGCCACCCCAACAAGATGGAGCTGCCAATCTTTAAGTTCTAGATCCTTTGCCCTCGCTTCAAGAAAGCTTTCGATAATAATCTTCTGGTTTTTATTATGGTGGCCCGGATTGAACCGTCCGATGTGAAGAAACTGTTTCTTTTTTTGAGAGGACAATGAGGCTAGATCTTCTTTTAGAGACAGGGCAGTCTTAATGTGATCAGAGCCAATCGGCGGATGAAGAACAAAGCCGCGGTCTTTGGGGTACTGCCAATAGAGTTCGGAGTATTTTTGGGTGAAAGAAGAGTTGCTTAAAAATAGTTTATAGCTATTGAGTTGCGCCACTGCTTTTGGGTTGTTTTCCATGGTCACGGGCTCAGCAGGGAACATCTGTGAGTAAATCCCTAGCTTAGCGGGGTTAGGCATAAGACTCATATGAGTATGATTGACAAAGACCGTCAGTTGGCTTGGCTTATAGTAGCTATATAAATCTTTGCTATCGATTTTCTTTAAATTAAGTCCAGAGAACTCATGGCCAAAAAGTCTTGTGATTTCTTCTTTAGAGGGAATTTGTCTAGTGCTAACAAGCTCGGTGGTAAAGCCAAGGTTTTGCAAAGCTAAAGCATAGGCTAAGGCGGATCTTTCGCCGCCGCCGAGAGTATCTAGGTATTCGTCATAAACAACAGCGAGTTGTTCTGTAAAAGAGGGTAAGTCGGCGGTCATTTCAATCGTATTCCTAACGTTTCAAAATATAATTTTTACCAACCATTTGCTGAAACTTTATCAGTGCTAAGGTTACCGGCTGTGCTAGAGGGTTTCTCTGTTTTTTCAGTTCCATCCAAGCGCGCATACGGTAGTTGAGCCAAGTCAGGCAGCGACGCACAAGCCCTGCATACTTAAAGTGAAAATAAAGCAGACTCCAATTGACCTGACGTTTAAAAAACATCGAGCTAGCATCTGAAGACCCCGCATGAATGTGTGGTAACTTCGCTTCGGGTAAAAGTAGGTGTTGGTAACCTCTCTCATTTAAGTCGAGAGAAAAGGCTAAGTCTTCGTAGTACATAAAGTAGGCCTGATCAAAGCCGCCGACTTCGTCAAAGGCTTCCCGGCTGACCAGTTTGCAGACACCACAGATGGCCTCGATTTTTGAGTAATCTTGGGCTCTATCTTCGCTTTCGTAACAATGAAGGTCGTAACCTTCAAAAGAATGTGTCAGGCCAATACCGCTATTTTGGACGAGA
>CAZBDM010000347.1:0-5461 GCA_964490675.1 uncultured Oligoflexales bacterium | reverse complement strand
TTTGGGATACGGCTCGTTCCCCGCCATACTGATGGAAAACCTCTGCAAGCGCTCCGTTTGATCTGTGAGACGTACCCTTCAGCAGATCATTGATTTCAGTAACGAACTTATCGGTTTTAATTTTGCGTATCACCTTTGCGAGACCTGCATATTGCAAGCGCGCTGCATTATCGAACTGATCGTAGTCAAAAGGACAGACAATGAGTTTTATACCAGCTTGCAGAGCACTGTACATAACGCCAGTGCCGCCGTGAATAATGGCAAGATCGAAGTGTTCAATGTTACAGTGATAGGGAATGAATTTGTGGAACCTGAGGTTATCCAAGGTCGTTTCTTTGTGAGGGGCTGAGCCACCAAAGCTGAAGTGAAAGTCAATGGTGGGGAGTTGAGCTGCAACTTCCTCAATGACCGTAACAAGCTCACGTTTGGCCCAATCAAGGTGGGTTCCAAGAGAAACAAGAACGTTTTTGCGATTTTTATTGATATTGATCGTAAGGTTGCTGTGGCTCTTTGAGGGTTCTGTTAACGGTCCGATAAACTGCAACTGTTTCGGCCAAGAACGCTGAAATTCGATCTCTTCAATGCCAGCAGCAAGGATTCTGTGGGGGGAGTAAATCGATTCAAAGCCGTCGCCGCGGTAAAGAGTGGCAAAACCAAGATCTTTTAACTGATTTTTATAAAGCTGAAAGACTGTTTTTTTAAAAATCCTAGTCGATTTTCTACCTAGCCAATGCGCTAATCTTTTGTGTGGTCGATCGCTGGGAGTCATGCCCCCCATATAAGCCGGAGGACCATCTGGACACTCTAGCGCACATGGAGATGCTGTCAGGGTCCACCACTCTATTTTTTGCTCTTCACAGAGAACCCCAGCGATCGGCACGGTAAAGTCTGCGATGACTAGCTCGGGTGGGCCCGATTGCCAAAGGCTCTTGAGGTCAGACTTCATCTCTTTCATAAGAGAAAGATTTTGACGGAACTGTTGTTTGAGTCTGAGGGGGTGATAGCCGACTTTTTCTCCGGGGTCGGAAATCTGGTCAATCACTTCTTCGCGTCCTTTAAGAATATAGCTTACTGGCAGCGATTCACCGACCATCCAGCGCTCAGCGTTGCGGGTTGTAAGCACTCGAACGCTCAGCCCATCACTTTGTAGCTGTCTTGCGATCTGCAGAATGGGGAACAGATGTCCAGCAAAAGGTGGAGAGACCAAATCAACCCTAAGCATGACTAACGAGCGCCTCCGTGTGTTCGCAGTGGCAAGCAAATATTTTGCAGTTATTTTTAGTGGTTAAATCTTTGATGAGAGATTGGTTTTGATCGTATTGAACAGTTGAGTCGAGAAAGCTTCTCGTCACCCACGGCATTGATGCTGTGGCGAGTTGATTGAGGGACCAGGCTGCGTCGGCAATGTAAAAATACTTATGTTGCCCTTCACAGATAATAACACCGGCATGACCGCGCGAGTGGCCAGGGAGATTGACGATAAAGAGACTTCCATCAGCGAAGTAATCATAAAGTTGAAAGCGCTCAAAGCCTTCAAGCTGATCAACAAACTTTTCTTCTTTTAAAGCATCAGCTCGACTAGTGAAGTCATGCGGAATGAGTTCCGGTAGGAAAGCATGTCTGGTTTTTTTTAGGCTACTGAGTCCTTGGTAGTGATTGTAGGACTGATCGATAAAGACGATATCAGCAAGGGGAAAATCCTTTAGACCGCAAATATGATCGCCATGAAAGTGTGAAACGAATATTTTTTTGATGTCTTTAGGTGTGATGCCTCTTTTTGAGAGTATGGTTTTTGCAAATTGATTGTCTTTTATCGTCGCTGGTGTCATCCACCGGTAAAAACGGTAAGGAAAAGCTTTTGTGGCTTCAAAAAAACGTGGTGAATAGCCAGTGTCAACCAGACAATAGCCGTGTTTATAATGCTTAAAGAGAACGAAGTTTGAATAAAAGCGGCGGATACCAGTGAGTCCTTCGCCGGCGAGAAACTTAAGCTGCTTGCAGTATCCGGAATGATAGATGCTTGTTTCTGAGATCTTTGTATTCATAGCTCAAAGACCAATCCAGCTTGAGAGTAGCCAGCTGAAGTTCCAAGAAGAAGAATTTGATCACCTTTTTTAACTCGTCCTTCAGAGAGCGATTGAAACAGGGAGTAAGGGATACCAGCAGCGACCAAGTTACCAAATTCTTCCATTTGACAGTGGAAGCGCTGTTCCGGGAAGCGAAGGAGTTTTCTGACTAGTTTGACCGACGACGGAGAGCCTGGATGAGGAATGACTTGTGCTTTGTCAAAGTCGAAAACCTCACGAGCTACAAGCATCTCTATGATGGTGGCGAGATGCTTTTTTGCAACTCTAAAGATGTTACGGCCATCCATTTGAAAAAGGTATTTAGCATGAATTTCAGGCTTATAAGCGAAAGGGGGTAAACGATGAGTGCCGCCGATCACCTGACAGTATTCACTGTATTGGGAAAAGGTCTGATGAACGAAGTCAAAGGTCGCGCGAGGATCTGTCTTTTCAAGAACGACGGCAGCAGCACCGTCTCCTAGAATACAAGCACTACCTTTTTCCTGACGATTAGCGGCGGGAAGAGCTGACTCAGAGCTTGCTATGATGATCTTTTGGTGGGATCCACTAGCCAAGAGGCTATTTGCGACATTGAGAGCGACTACAAAACTGAGGCATGTACTATCAATATTGAAAGTTGGTATTCCATCCGCTTCCTCACCATAAAGTCTCTTCAAAAGCGAACCCCCAAAGGGGATCGGCTGCATGCGGCTCGTGCTAGCATCGATAAGCAAATCAACGTCTTTCCAGTCGACCTTGGCTCCCCTCATGGCTTGATCTATCGCCTGTTTGGCCATGCTATGAAGTGTCTCTGGAGAGTCGCAAAGATGACGCTTTTTAACACCGCCGTGATTCAGGCTAGTGCCTTGTTTGTATCCAAATCTTTCATCTAGCTCTTCAGCACTAATGACAGTCTTTGGAAGATAGCCACCTATGCCTGAGATTTTGAAATACTGCCGCACACGAACCTCTTAACGATGGATTTAAAGACTGGACTTTGCATGTAATTCATATGACCGACTTCTGGGATAATATAGTCGGGGTCTTTTAAAAATGCCGCCGATAGTAAGTCGTTTTCTCCTTGCACGTGAATACAGTCAGATCTTTGGAAACGTCGCGCTACTGCGCCATAAGTAATGACCTTAATACGGCTGCTTTGGTCGATCTTTTTTAGCATGTTGTTTAATATCTCAGCTCCACAGCTCCCGACAATGAGAATGACTTCGTCTGATGAAGCGAGAAGTCGATCGAGGTGTTTTATTGCTTGGCTCTGATAGGACTTAGTCCAAGAAAAAAGAAACTGCCATACGTTCGCCAATGAAGCTTTAATTAAGCCGACCTTTTGCATCGTTGACTTGTTGGTGTAGGGGAAGTTTTGAAAGATTTTTTGCTCTTCCGGGATGGGGATATCTTTTAAAAACTTAATTTGGGGATCACTTAGCTGACAGGAATTCCAGTCACTTAGACCAGTAAGGATGGCAATCCGACGGGGTTGATGATCAAATTGGCTTGGTTCGTCTTTTAAAGGAGTTGGTATAAACATCTTGTCTCCTTAACGAGGCGTTTCGCGTTGATATTCAAATAAGCCGAGTGGTTTGACTTTTATTTTATGGGATCTCCAGATGATTTTGTTAGATAAAAATCCACTAGCTAGATGGATCGGCTGAAGAATATCGGAAAGACAAGTTTCTATAAGGGGTGTATCACGTTTTGTTCTTTCAAGTAAGGTGAGACTCTTGCGGGTCAAGCTGTACCTAAAGACTAAATAAAGTATTGCGACTATCAACCAGTCAGTTAAGTCTTTGGGAGCGACGAGGACCATCCAAACGAGAAGCATTGGTGCCAAAAGGAGGTAGATCATCTTCCATTGACTCTCGAAATCGATTTTTTTGAACAGCACTTTAGAGAACAAAAACCATCTTTTCATAATGGAAAAATATTGTGACCAAGAGTCGACAAAGGTCTTCATGAACACAGGACGAATACCTTGAATGATTTTTAGATTATTCTTTTGAAACAGAGCTGCAACCGCCAAATCATCGCAAAGATATGATGCTGTCCGCTCAAACACTTGATAGGATCGCAGTGTTTCGGTCTTTGCTACGTAAAACATACCATTAATAGAAAGAGGTTCCTGCAGGTGAGCCAAGGTCAAATAAGTAAGAGCACTGCTGCTATTAACGAAAGCTGACACCAAACGTCCAGGGATTGTTGAGAACTCTTGATAAACGGGAAGACCTGTATAAAGATCGTTTTCGCTGAGAGCTGCCATCGCTTCTAAAAGGTTTTTGTTATCGATATGGGCATCATCATCAAGCACTGCAACGTATTCACTATGTATATGATCAATCCCAATTCGTAGCTTAAACACCTTGGGGTTTTGTTCTGCGGGTGTTTTAGGGCAGAGCAAAATTTTTATCCGTTGGGGGCTTAGAGCTTTCACCTCGCGAGTGATTTTACGCGCTTGGTAGTCGTCCTCATCAACCAACCAAATAAAGCGCACGGCATCGCTTGTTTGTTCAATATTAGCTCTAAGCATTTGTGGTAAGAGGGGGTCGCCACTTAAGATGGGTTGAAGAATCGATATTGAACCACTGACTTCTTTCTCATAAAAGCGTTTCTTAAATGCCTCTATGTAACGCTTTTGAAGTTGGTAGCGATAGATCATGATGACGAAGAACACCATCAGAAAAATATAAACCATAATTGTTATCCCCTACCCTGCTTCTGCCATTCGACAAATCGCCTTATTCCCTCATCTATCGAAACCTTCGGTTCACCAAAGGTGGCCAGACTTTTTCTTGCATCGAAAGTCTTTGAAAAAGCGAAAACACTGACTCCGAAACTTGTGATGGGAGGCTCTCTTTTAATACCCGGTATTCTATAAAGCCATTCCAAAACAGTAGCTGCGAGAAGTGCTACACGAGCTGGTATTTTTTTTGTGCTGATGGGAATAGAGAGTTCACTTAAGATTTTTTGGAGAAAAGTGAATATCTCAACAGGTTGTCCATTTGTTAAGTTAAACTCACCTGTAATGGAATCATCGACAGCTGATTTAACGATCGAATCAACGAGATTGTCGATATAAATGAGATCACCCTTCGACGGGCCTCCTGCGGTCTTGAAGTAGGGTAAAAATCCTTTTTGAGCTGCTTCAAGAACCCGCGGAAAGAGAACTGTATCACCGGGACCGAAAACAGCTCGTGGTCTCAATATGACCCATTTGCCTTGGTATTTCGAAACGATTCTTTCCGCGATTTGCTTTGATTCGGCGTAAAGGTTGAGAGGCCTCGGGTAAGGAGCACTTTCAGTGATATTGAGTTGATGTTTGTGTTCATAAAAGACACTGGATGAAGAGATGAAAACCAGTTTCGGGTGTCCGTTTCGTTCGCAGA
>CAZBDM010000346.1:0-5462 GCA_964490675.1 uncultured Oligoflexales bacterium | reverse complement strand
GCTGACATCGTCTTTGCCAACAAAGAGGAAGCCAAACTTCTTTATGAAAAAGACCCTGACGAAACAGCAGCGCGCATCGCATCATCAGGTGCGATCGCAGTGATCAAGCTTGGCGCTGAAGGCGCTGTTGTTCGCAAGGACGGAACCATATACAAAATCGATCCGGTTGCTACCGAAGTTGTCGACACAACAGCCGCTGGCGACATGTTCGCATCAGGTTTCCTTTATGGCATCATTACCAATCAATCGATGGACAAGGCCGGTCATTTTGCAGCCACTTTGGCCAGTGATGTGATTAGCCGACTAGGAGCGACCGTCTCCGCGGAAGCGATTAGAAAAGTCGAAACTATGGCTGGATTTTAACAAACCTATCGACAAGTCAAGTATGAAGACTGATTCTGCCTTCTGGCATGCTTAACGTTTACTGGCGGTCTATCATAGAGCTCTGATCGCGAGAGCTCTTCAAAATGTAACATTTCGGGGTCTTGGCTGAAACTCACAGACTCGCCCTCTACCCGTAGTACCGGCCAATGAAAATAAACCTTGAAATCTTGCGGAAGTCGTCCTGTCTGCAAACCATCAAATGCATATTGGAACGTATCAAAGAAGAAAAACTCGCGCATATACGCTCGTCCACGACCACTTTTCATCGCTTCGATATCATTGTCGTGCTCTATTTCATCAAAAGCGATCATCCAGCTTAGAAGAAGTGATTGAAGCTGAGCCCATGGATCGCTAACCAAATCTTCGGATAGCATCCGAAAGCCTTGCGCTGCTCTTTCAAAGGCCATGATAAGAGTGGTTAGATTCTTTTCGCTCTTACAATCGACCTGTCGCTTGTTATCTGCGAAAAAAACTTCACCAGGTGTATTGTCGACAAGCTTGTTTAGACTTGTTGATAGATAGGCCTCGTTCGAGCCTAGTCTTATCAATTGTGAAAATATTAATAGTGTCTTGAGTGCCTCAGAAGTGTCGGGTCGGTCTCGATAAACAACATTTAAACGCTGCCAATCTTTTGGTAAAAGCCAGGTTTTATCTTTATTACGAGATAAGACAAAACCCGAAGATTGAAAATCTCTGGCGATCGCGCTAGACAATTCCCCTGCCGGCAAATAAATGCGAAAGCGATCATCATAACAGGCATTGTGATCAGCGTTAAATTGGCAGATTGCCCCTTCAGAAGCACTCATCATAAAGGGATGGCGGCTATACATGGTTAAAAAGGGAATTTCCAAAAGATTAGAAAAGCTCTCGACAATAGCTGCAAGAGGAGAAGTCTCATGGGCATAAAGATTATCTTTACGGGGGATCTGTTTTCCGTCTAGTACCGTATGCCAACGTCCTTCAATCGCACCGAAGCCTTTCTTATTTAAAGCTCTGGCAGTGAAAACATGACCGAGATTATGAACAAAAAAAGCTGCCGACGGACGATTTAACTTTGCATCGACAGAATCACTAAACGGAGGTCTTTTTGACCAGATCATATAGTCATCGACATAATGATACCAAGTAAACTCTTCAACTTTGTGTCCAGAAAAGTGAAAGATGCCTGGCTCTGATGTTAAGATGACAGAAATAGGTTTTTCTTCGCCATCGTTGACTTCAAAGATAATCATTGCAAGGAGCTGTCTTACTGAGGGGTGAAAGATTGCCAGGTTGAGACAGGTCATAAATTCAACGAATGCTTCATAGATCTTTTTATGATTAGGATCACAAAGATATTCGTAGGACATCGGATTGCGATCCTGATCGTAGATCCTAAAGCCTATGAGGTCTTCTTCAATTTCGATCTCATGAACGCTTTCTCGCGCACGGCTAGGATCAACCAAAAAGCTCTGACAGAATCCATCAAGCATTTGACGTAAATGAGCAGAGACTTGATTATCATAGGATCCTTCAATTGCATTACCTTTGACAGCGATATTTTGTGTTAAAAATCCAGGCCCATTCCCCACCCCGGAAGCACCTTGAGCAAAAGACTGATTCTCTGAAAGGAGCTTCAGAGTCACGATAAGAGCCAGAATGATGGGGGTTTTTAATATAAACATTGATATTTAATAAATAATGTTAATAATAGAGACGTCTGATTATAAATATTTTATTATATATTTCAAATGAAAACTAATAAAATTAATATTTTTGACTACGTCGACTATCATTCTTATCTAAGCTTTTTCTATCGTAAAAACAAAAGCTTAGTGCCGGGATTCTCGTATCGCTCAGTCGCCCGCATCGCACGCTTGAAGTCAGCTAACTACCTCAAGCTGATCATCGATGGGCAAAGAAAACTCACCGAGTCGATCGCCCTCAAACTGTCGCCAGCCTTGCAACTAAGTGAGCTAGAAGAAAGCTATTTCTTACTGATGTTGCGTTACACCAATAGCCGACAGGGCACCGATAAAGAATCTCTCCTTAGAGAGATGCTGGCGATGCGCCATAATCCTCAAGCTAATATCTTAAGCGACGATCAAATCCGCATCTGTGAGAAGTGGTACTACGTCATTATCTTACAGTCACCCAACCTTCCTGAATGCAAAAGCGATCCTAAATGGATCGCGAAAACGCTCGGTATCTCTACATCTGAGGCGAGAAGCGCATTGAAAAACCTTATTTTGTGGGGGCTGCTTAAGGAAGAACGAGGCCGCCTCATACGGATCCATCGCAACTGTATCACTGAAGATGAGATAGATAATGCCTACCTTAAGATTTATCACCGCGATAGCCTAGAGCAAGCTTCCCGCAAGATCTTTGAACAAAGTGTAGAGGAAAGAGAATACCAAAGCCTCACCTTTTCTGTTCATCCTAGCCAAATTCCCATCCTCAAAAAAAAGATCAAAGCCTTTAAAAATGAAATTCTTGCTCTGACTAACGAACCAAACATGCCACCAGAAGAGATTTACCAGTTTAATGTCAATCTTTTCCGCGCCACTGAGAAATCAACTGATGCTTAGATCATTGGTTGAGGCACTAAAACGCATTTAAATGCGCAGATCAGGTGATTTCAAAAACCCAACGTTTGGCAGGATTTTATGCCTAACTCTTTGGTCGCAAAACTAAAGACCCAAGCCTCGCCAAGGTGCGCTTCAAAAACAGTAACCGCATCCCAACCGTGAGGAATGTTACAGGTATTGACCACTTCTGGCCACCAAGTCTGCTCTTCTGGTCGGTGGTTTCTTGTAATACGGGTGTAATCATCGCTTGTGACAAGACTTCCTAGGTTTTCGCCTGCCTCGTAGACTTTTGCGAGTTGATCGGGAATGACCCTTAGTTGTTCAGATGAAAATTTTGTCACGTCGCTAGAAAAGTAATACGTTACGTCAACACGAATAGGTAACTCGGGGTCTCTTTCAAGCTTTGCACCAAGAGAATCAAGTTCAGTAAATTTCCCTAAGCTATAGCCTGCGATGTCGGTGACACCTGTTTCAAGGCCAGCTTGATCAGCTGGACCTATGCTACGTGCACCACGCGTAGTACCGACTCCTTTAGATGAAGCGTCCGTTGAAGCTGAAAAATAAGGAGTCACTCTTTGGCTTTTTGGGTATCTAAGGGGTACCTGGATCAACATGACTTGATTGACTGCACTTTGACCGCCAATCGCTGCTCCGCTTGCCGCCAATTCTTCGAGACGAGAGCGTCCTTCTGCAGTCGCTTCAACCTTTGATAGACCCTCTAGAATAAAAGGTTTCTTTTGTCCGTTATCGTTATGAAAGAGCATTTGCCCGACGCGGCTAAAGGCCTCAGACCTGAAGGTATCTCTTTTGTTATCAACAACGGTAATCGATGTACCGCGATTCGAAACAAGAATGACAAGTACGGCGGGGTTTCCAGGCTTTGACTGATAGTTGTAAATAGCGGGAACAAAGTGAGCTTCACCGCCTTTTGGAACGGGCATGATTGATGCTTGCGCGCTAACGAGGACTTCGCTATCCCTTTCAAGATATAAGGAGCCTTTGATATCTTCCCGCCAAGAGAGAAACTGAGACATATGCTCAAGAAGATCTTTGAGAGTAACAGCGAAAGGCTTTTCTAGCCCCCATGCATTGCCGACGGGAACGAACACTTCTTCCATGTTGATATCGACTGTCTTGTCTTCGAAGTTATCCAATCTTATAATCGGTTGAGCGATTTGCTTGATCTCACCAGCCTCTCTATAGAGAGAGAGCAGACGCACATCACTGATGTTACGTCCGTAAGCTGACCCATGGCCACGACCTGCATCCTGCCAGGAAACATTGGTAATCGTCAGTTGAAAGTCTTCGACTTGCTCTTTAGTTGTAAAATCATGGTGAAGCCATTGCATCCTGCGAGCCAAGTCTATATAGGCTGGATCTGACAAAGCCGCAACGGCCGGAGTATTCTTTTGACCTGTTGGATCTTCAGGAGTCGGTCTTGCCTCTTTTGAGGGCTCCATCCAAGGATATGTTTGAGCTGAGCCAAAGCCGGAAACGACGGTAATCGATACAAACAATATCACCGAAAAAGTTGAAAAAATTGTTTTCAGCGTCTTCATACAAGAAATCCTCAATCTCTTTTAAATCAATCAAACCACGAACGCGCTCCTTCTCTATCATGTGGGTTTGCAGACATCCAAGAAATGATTTGCCATAGGAGCATTCGAAACTTGTTAACAACAACGTTAACACATTGATATTGATGGGTTTTGCGTGTTAACAGATTTACAGCCTTAACACCAACAAGGTTATTGAATTAGCTGCATATTGTCCTGTTTCTTGTCCTTTCAAAAATTACTTGGCAATCCTGAATTTTATAGCAGGATCTTTCTTTAAATATTCGAAAATCATTGTCGAAAAGACTATGAGGGACATTTTAATCGAGAGAATGCATTGAAAAAGAGACAAAGTAAAAAAATGTTTTTGGTATTTTTGACAGGCTTTATACTGGTCGCTTGTCTCTACATTATTGGCATGTACTTTGTCTTTGACCAATTTGTTGACAAAAGGCGTGAGCAGCTCTCTCAAATTGTATCTTCAAATGCTGCACTTATTTCAAACCTTGCCGAAAGTGAACATAGAAGAGCTAATCTTTCAGGCGATCAGATAGACCTGAAGCGGATATTCCGTGTTTATAAAAGCCTTCCTAGCTTTGGACGCACTGGTGAGTTTGTTCTAGGCGAAAAAAGCGATGATCAAATCATCTTCCTTGTTCCCAGCCGCAAAGAAAATCGCATTCCTTTGCCAGTGCCTTGGCAATCTGAACTTGCTGAACCTATGCGTCAGGCACTCAATGGAAAAACAGGTACGATCGAAGACATCGACTATATCGGCGACAAAGTTATGGCGTCTTTTATTCCCATAAAAGAGTTGAACGTGGGGTTGGTTGCAAAAATTGACCTCAAAGAAATAAGAGAACCGTTTTATACAGCAGCGACCATAATCACCGTTGCTTGCTTGTTGATGATTTTTACCATGATTTTTCTATACGGAAAATTTATTCACCCTATG
>CAZBDM010000345.1:3378-5463 GCA_964490675.1 uncultured Oligoflexales bacterium | reverse complement strand
ACCACTGTCGTATCGGTAAAGGTTGATAAAAACCAGCCTCTGCCAAGTATTAACGAGCAGGTTTTTATCTTAGACAAGCAGCAAAAGAACATTATCGGAAGCCTACTTATCACAAAGCATTCAAAAGCAAGTAAGACCGCTGTTATTGCCCGCATTACTCAGCATCTAAAGACTTTTAAGGGAAATCAACTAGCCGGTCACAATGTCGTAAGATTTTCTGAGTTTGTTGGCGAGGATACTTCTGCAAGCAGCTCGCAGCCACCACCAGATGGAACAGCCGAAAAACCGCCCAAGACAGAAGAAACAAGTGAGAGATCCTTCCAAGACAAATTTTCTGATAACCCTCTGGTCGAGCTCTCCTTTGGCCTTAGTTCCTTTAAATTCGTCTCGGCAGATGTTCTGACCGGTGCCTCTCTTAATGCCACAACCTCGGCCTTTAGAACTGATGCTTACCTTTTCCTGCCAACAGTCTCGGCAACTCCCTGGCTCAATTGGTTTGGCTTATTTTTTCGAAGCGAAGATTATCAAACCACCGCACTCACTCTCCAGACGTCCAACACAAACAATACTCAAAAAGCAGAGCTTTCTGGAGCAAGCCAAGATCTCTTCCTTATGATCAAACCCAAGCTTCCTTGGAGCTTTCTGACAAGCGCTTATCTCATCTACGGCCTGTCGCAAAGCCGAACCGAAAAAGTCGTCCTTAAAGAGAACTCAGCCTCCCCCCGCTCAGAGCTTGAAATGAAGGTATCTGGCTCACAAGGCGCTCTAGGACTTGAAAGTACACCGATTCCCTATGTTCAGATAAACCTGCGGTTTTGGCTTCTTGGCGAACAATCTTACGAAGCCAACGAAGTCGGGACACCCTCAGAAGGCCAAAAAGGAGTGTGGCAGCGTAATGACTTCGAAGCTTTTGCGAAGTTTCGTTACCCGATCATTCCCAGAACGACATTTTACGGCCTAGCTCAGGGCGGTTTCATTTACCGACAAGATAGTATCTCCAACACGGTTGTCTCGGGGACGACAAAGACCCTCAACAGTAGCGACACAGTTTTCTATGCTTCCTTTGGTTTGGGCTATGTTTTTTAGTTAGTCTCGCCATCCATGAAATAACAAGCTTTTTGTTGGTAAGATTCAATCACGATCGAGCACGTCTAGAACAAACTCCACACTCGACTGTTTTTACTACTGCTTTACGGCGCACTTCAAGGTTTACCAATTAAATTACGATACGTTCTTATGGAATCGCACACAAAAGATTTATTTTTTGTAGAACACACTGTTTTAGGGGTTTTTTAATTATGAAAATCAGAAGAGACGTATCCTTGCGTCTGCTGGCCTTGGGTTTAGCAGCGCTCCTGCCATCGGCATGCGGAAAATCAGTAAAATCAGATGATCTCGGAGTGAAAGACGTTAAATCTGCAGCTGCAGAAATGACGCCGAATATTCAGAGTTCTTCCGACGCAACCGTTCAATCAGCACCTGTCGATAGTGACGAAATCCTAAGAGGTATGATTGAAGACGAGCGTAATGAACGTATAGCAAAGGACAAAGAACTCGAAGAGCGTATCAATGCTTTAGAGATCGACCTTGCTGACTTCAAGAAGTACGTAGATGGTGAAATAGCCAGACTAGACAGAAAAGACGCAGACCTTCAAAAACAAATCACTGACAATAAAAATGCAATCAATGAGCGCGTTGATCAACTTGACGCAGATCTTGCAAAGAAAATGAAAGACCTTGGCGCTGAGTTTGATGGCAAACTTCAAGGCCTTAAAGATCTCGTTGAAGGCGACATGAAGGAACTTGAAAACAGCCTCAACAAAACACTAGCTGATGCTATCGAAGAACTTAAATCAAAGCAAATTGCTGATTTAGAGGAAGCGATTCGCATCATCGAAGCTGACATGAGTCTGACTAAATCGGTCCTTCTAGCTCTTTGTGCTGATTACCATCAGTTCAAAAACGAAGTTGCTCAGACTTATGCCACTAAAAACGAACTTGAAAACCTCCTGAACATTGAACTAAAAAATATAGGTATCGATTTGCGCTACGAATATGCTGTCCATGATCAAAAGAAAAATGAAT
>CAZBDM010000345.1:0-3368 GCA_964490675.1 uncultured Oligoflexales bacterium | reverse complement strand
AGAAACGACCTTCAAGATCATATCATTACATACAACGAAAAAGTCGATTCAATGATGACTGATATCAGAATCGAACTGGCAAACATGAGAACTGAAATCTATCAGTTTATCTCAACATCAAACGATGCTCTTGCTCAATCGTTTAATAACAGACTTGAAGCGAAAGCCCTTGAGTTAGAACTTCTTACTCAATCAGTTAAAGAAGAACTTTCTCAAAAGATTCTTGATCTGCAAGCTCAGATTGAAGCACAAGGCGATGCCGATGCTGATCTTTGGAAAGCCCTAGAGGAAGCTCAAAGAGCATTCAACGCTGCTGTCGCTGAAGAACAGGCTGCACGAGCTAAAATGCAGACTGAGATGGATCTTATGGCGATCCAAATTGAAAACCTAGAAAAGACCACTGAGTCTCTTCTTAACATCGCTGAAGCCAACGCTGCCGCCGTAGCTCGTCTTCGCCAAGACTTTGAGGATGAAAAACGTGCAACCGCACAAAAGTTTGGTATGGTTGATGACAAGTTTGAAGATGTTGACGGTAAATTTGCAGACCTCAACAACAAAATCGACATGCTTGATCAAGATTTATCAGCAAAAATTCAGGAAGTTGCTGACAATTCAAGAGCAGCTGTTGAAAACCTTGGTGCAAGTGTTGCTGAGCAGTTTGCTGACGTCAACACAGCTCTTGTAACCCTTGAAAACAAGCAACAAGCCATTGCTTCCGAACTAAATACCTTTATGGAACAGCTATTAGCAGACGAACAAGCACAACAAGAATTTGAAAATGCGATCGTGAGACCGCGTCAAGATTCTCTTGCTGCACTTGTTGATCTGATCAGCGGTATTCATGAGTTGGAAACGCAGTTGATTGTTACGATAGCTCCAAATCAAAATGCGCCTGGTTTTTACAATGAAACCTTCAAGCCTGTTATGCAAGCTTGCGGCGGTAACCCAGAAGCAAGTTTCTCTAACGCGCTAGGAATGGATAACTTCCAATACCTCGCGCAAGAATTCGCAAGAATGCTTGTCTTTGGTCCAAGAATGGGCGATTCTTCAGACAACATTTTCCACGGTTATGATGCGATGATTCAGCATGAGAACCTTCACAGACTTGTCGTTCTTACGACTCTTCGCCACACAGTTGGTAGCGAAACAGAAGACTGTCTGTCTAAGATCTCAGACTGGTCACGTACAACCCTTCTCACTAGTTATACTGATGCAGACAAGAAAGCCTTTTTAGAGACGATTGCCAAAGACGCAAACTTGACGCGTGCCATTGAAAAGCTTAAGCAAAAGCTTGACAACCTTGCTGATCCTCTCAAGAGACTGGAAGATGTCATCATCGCTCATATCGACGGTCAATCAGAAGCTCTTAAGCAGCTTTCAAAAGACGATGTCATGATCGAATTCTCAATTTCACTTGTTGAATCAGCTCATAACGAGTTCTTAATCAGCGAAAGAGAAGTCTTCTACGACAAGATCGTCAGTGTTCAAAACCAGATTGCTGAAGGCGATGCTGCATTCAAGCTAGAGTTTGATGCAAAGCTTGCCGCTCTCGAAGGATCTTTCAACGCAGCGATTGCTCCTCTCGACGCAAGAATCACAAACCTTGAAGAAGAACTTAAGAAATTAGATGCTCAGTTCCAAGGCCTTTCTGAAGCAATGAAAAAAGCTCTTGATATCATCGCAACTCTTGCTGATAGAGCTGGACACGATGATCTTAGAGAAGAAGCGATCGATGCTGGCGAAGAAATCGACTATACACCTGTCGTTATTCCTGAGTTCGATCCAAAAATTGCTGAAATTCAACACTTCTTCTCTGACATTGTCGGTGCCAAAGGAGGAAAATGGACTGGTAACGATTCAGCCAAGTGTACCGGTGCTGAAATCATGCCTGGTGACGGCGGTATCCACACACGCTATCAACACGGTGGCTGGAATGAGTGCTGGGTCAACTTCCGTCGAATCCCAAGCAGAAACGACTGGGTTGCTACTGTTGAATCACTTTGGTTCCGTGTTTTCGGATCTGCTCATCGCTACAAAATTGAAGTTCCACACTCTGGTAACTTTATGACTTACGTCGACTTCACAGATATGGAAGATGGCGAAACCAAAATGCGTAGCTCCGGTGGTAAGGATTATCCTTACACTCTGCATGGTGCACATAAAGACGGTGTTTTCGATATCGCAGCAGGTGACGCCATCTTAGAGTACACGAAAAGCTGTCCAGCTTGGAGTGGTGTTAAGATTCACTTTACGCCTGAGAAGAAGTCTGGTGAAAACTGGCTTGCAGGTGAAAAAGTTGAGTACAACATCCAACTTTACTCTCCCATCGTTCTCGACTTCATTAGCAAAGGCGACATGAAGGCGACGAACCCAACAGTGACTCCTGTCTACTTCGACTTGAACGCAGATGGTGTGACAGAGAACACTGGTTGGGTTGCTGGCGAAGAAGGTGGTATCCTTGCTCTTGACCTTAACGGTAATAATGCTATCGACAATGGATACGAGTTGTTTGGCCAAGCAACGATGCTTAAATCTGGCAAGCGTGCCGAAAACGGCTACCAAGCTCTGGCTCAGTACGACACCAACGGTGACCAAGTGATTGACCAAAAAGACGAGATTTTCTCTAAACTTATCGTCTGGTTCGATCGCAACACCAACGGCAAATCTGAAGCTAACGAGCTTAAAACGCTTGCAGAAGCGGGAGTCACTAAAATCAGTACTCAATATACCGATATGCCTAAGGAAAAGGTAATGGACGCAAGCGGAAACAGCTTCAAGTATGCGGCTAAGTTCTGGGGTCCTAAGCAATGTGGTGAAGATGGTTGTATGACTTACGATGTCTTCTTCAACACAGCAGTGAGTCTATCGGCAAATGAGTAATGTATGTTGTGTCTTTCACAAATACGAATTCTTCTCGTATTAATCACTTCGATCACGGCAGGCCTTATGGCCTGTCGTGCTGGTAACGAGCAAGTCCGCTTTGTTAACAACGGTGTGATTCTTGGTGGATCTGTGCAAGTTCCCGCCGGTTCTGAGGATTCCAACTTAACCATCAGTCGCATCGACGAAAAGGGAAACCGATCAAGCCTCGAAGAGTTCACTTTCGACCCCGCCAGTCGCAGTTTTAACTTCAAAATCGAAAACGAGTTGATGCTCGACCCAGACCATATCACCGATCCAGATCGCATTGTTGCAATGGGCGGTGAGATCCCAAGCTTCCCGCTTTCCGTCGGAGGTTCATTGGGTGAAAAAACCATCGGTGTAGCACGGTTTGAGTTCTTACCTGAAAGCGTTCCAGAGGGCAATGTTATCATTCCTTACACACAATGGTCGCTGGAACGCTTTCAGGTAAGAACTCAAACCATGCA
>CAZBDM010000344.1:0-5495 GCA_964490675.1 uncultured Oligoflexales bacterium | reverse complement strand
AGAGCTTTGTGTGGCGACGATAGATATTCCAACTGCCCACCAAGGCAGATTGCGTCCACCGACGAAGTAGTCGTGTTCGTCATTCTGGCCGCGTCCGATATAAATACTGATTCCGATCATGCCGATGACGTAGGCCGCCACTACGATCCAATCGATGGGGTGCATTTGAATTCCTCTAAAATTTATTGTCCGCTGCAGCAGTCTTTAACAAAAATTAAATGAAAATGTCTCTGCTAATTTTTAATTTCAAAGCTTGTTAAAAACGAATAATGGAAATCCCCCATTTTTTGCTTTGAGTGCTGGGAAGCGTTGACAGGCAAGTGTTGCGTCAGATAGAAGAGTCCGCAACATTTGGTCGAGGTTTGATTTCTTTGGTCATTACCTAGGCTTATCCCGTGACCAATGTTTACTATATGAGGCTGGGGAGATCGTTCCCCAGCTTTTCTTTTTTGGCGTAGTTTTTAGATTACCCTTAACTTTGTGCCATTAATAAGGTTAAGCTTAATTAATCGATAATAATTTTTAGTCATTTGAGATGTCCGACGAATCTAACAATACTTTTAAGTTTCTTGACGATGCGCAATCGGCGGTAAAGACAACAACCTACGGAATGAGGGATTACTGTCTTCGCATGCAGCTTGTCGCTGAACCCCACGCGCGGCCTTTTGAGATCATTGAAACTCCACAGAGAATCTCGCATATTGCGGTTATGACAGGAGGGCAAGTCAATGATTTTGATCGTAATCATGTTGCGAAGCTCTGTCGGCATTTTGGCGTGCCGACTCCTGCACCGGGGATTAATTTTTTTAGTCAAAAAATTGGGAACATCAAATTACGTTGGGAGAGGCATACGGAGTTCTCTTCGTTTACTTTCTACGGCGACGCCTCATCGTCAGGAAAGCCTTTTCAAGATCCAATCATTAACTACGTGCCAAGGTCTTGGCTTGAGGGGATGCCGGGTGAAGTGATTGTTGCCTTCCATGTTGAACTTGAACGATCTCTTTCTCAAACCGGTAGAAGCCTAGAGGAACTGCGAGAGCTCTATGCTGACAACTACATTGTCGGTGGCCAAGTGGCTCATGGGGCCGCAAGGGTTTGGACTGACTTTAGGACCCATGAAGATGGTTTCGGTCGTATCTTGGTCAGCGACATAAATCTCGTCGATCGCCAATCGGGGAGGTTAATTCAAAGGCTCATCGAACTTGAAACTTATCGTATGATGGCTCTTTTAGCACTACCCTTCGCTCGGCGTATCACTCCCGATCTTGCTGAGATTGATCAAGAAATGGCGCAGTTTACCCAGCAGATGACTTCCGTTAGAGGACTCAAGGATGAAAATAGACTTCTTGATCATTTGTCACGGCTTGCTGCTAAGATCGAGAAGCTTGTCGGCGAAACTAATTACCGCTTTACTGCCACTGAAGCCTACTATGAAATTGTTCAGTCGCGTTTGAAAGCTCTTAAGGAAGAAAAAATAGGTCGCTATCAGACACTAGATGAGTTTATCGAACGACGAATGGCACCCGCCATGCGGACCTGTTCGGCTACTAAGGAACGTCTTGAAACTCTGTCGAAAAGAATCGCTCGTAGTAGTAATCTTCTGCGGGCAAGAGTTGATGTGGCACTTGAAGCTCAGAATAGAGATCTTCTCCGGTCGATGAATCAAAGAGCGCGGCTTCAATTAAGACTACAGGAAACAGTCGAAGGTCTTTCGGTGGTCTTCATTAGTTATTACATTATTTCCCTGGTCAGCTACCTTCTCAGCGGCGTTAAGGCAGCTGGTCTTTCCTTCAATAAGGATATTGTCACGGGAATTCTGTTACCAGTCATTGTGCTGATTGTTTTTTTCATGTTGAGAAAAATGAAGAGATCCCTTGCCCACCGCTACTCTTATATCGAAAAAGCAGCGGCGGTATCTGGTGTTGATAAACTTTCTGATGATTAATGGTAGTTGGCTCTGTCCATCAGTTTAATTGCTTGCGACTGCAACTGGCCGGCCTTTGAAACGTTAATCGTATTGGACTGAAAGGTTCCCCAAGACTTGGTGATCTCATCAAGGGGGGTTTGGGTGGCAACAGGATACTCCATGTTAACCCCCGCAAAGATCTCCTGAGCGTCTTTCCCTGATAGCCACTCTAATAGAACCTTAGCGTTTCTCTTGTTTTTGGCGTGTTTCAAGAGCCCCCCACCGGAGATATTAACGTGCACTCCCGAGGAGTTTTGATTTGGCCAAAAAATCTTAAGAGGTAGGTTCGGGTCTTTTTTAATCAGACGTCCAAAATAATAGGTGTTGACGATGCCGACTTGACATTGACCTGAGGCAATTGCCTTGAGCACTTTAGTATCGTTTGAAAACACGGGAGCTGCAAGATTTTCGACCCAGCCTTTTACGATGTTAGCGGTTTTTGTTTCTCCATGCTCGGCGATCATCATCGCTACGAGAGACTGGTTGTAGACTTTCTTAGAGGTGCGCAGACAAAGCTTGTTCTTCCATTTCCGGTCTGCAAGATCTTCGTAGCTATTGAGGTCTGTAGAAGACACCTTATCTGGGTTATATACGATTGTCCGCGCCCTTACCGAAAACCCAAACCATCTGTTCTCCGGGTCTTTTAAATGCGAAGGAATGTTTTTAGAGAGGACCTCTGATTCCACTGCTGCAAAGAGTCCCTGCTCGGCCGCTTGCCATAAGTTTCCTGCGTCGACAGTAAGAAGAATATCGGCAGGAGAGTGTTCACCTTCTGCTTTTAGTTTCTCTACTAAAACTCCTGCTTTGTCGGTAAGTAGCTTGATCTTGATCCCTGTTTCTTTTGTAAACCGATCAAAAACTGGTTTAACCAGATGCTTTTTGCGAGCGGAATAAACAACGACTTCTTTTTCCGCAAACGCTTCTCCAGCGAAGCTGAAGAGAAGGGTGAGGCTTATGAGTAGCCGACTGACCATTTTTAAGCTCCTATATTTATTGAAGTAATTCTATTCTCAGTTCCTCTTAATGAGAATAATTATCAATATCAATATCATATCGACTCAATCGGGTAAAGACTTTAAGGAATTTTTACAGTCAATCTTCCAACTCAAGTTGACATTGAAGGTTGAGGCTTTTAAAAGGCTTGTGCCTCAAACTTAAAAAATCACATCAAGGCAGGAGACTAAATGAAGACCTTTCAAAGATTCTTAGTATTGTTTGTACTATCCTTTCTTACGGGTCCTGCTTCGTTCGGTAAACAGACAAAGACACCCGATCAACGCGTCGACTCGGTTGATTGTTACGAAGAAAACTTCTGTGTCGTTTACCTTTCAACAAAAGAATCTAAAGATGCCAAGACAAAAGCTGTTATTTTCACGAAAGACGACTTCGACAACTTTTTAAATCTTAGAGAATCCGACCCGAACTTCTCAAATCTAGAAAAGGGCTATACGACTTGGGTCAACTTCGGCCTTCTCTTAGACTACACACCTCCTGGCAACAGAAAAAAACCGCAAAGTGACGAAGACAAAGTAAAAATCCTGCGAGAAAATGCTATTCATAAAGCTTACGACAAACCTATAGGGCTTATTAATGGCAAGTATTCAGTGGGTCGCCAACAAAATTACCTTTTTTACTATCCTAAGTCTGATGTTGACGAACGGCTTTTTCAAAACACTAGGCCGCTGTCTGTTCTCGCAGAGTTTCCTCATATGATGTGTACTTATGACGGTGTTTTTGACGGCTACATTGTGGATGGGACCTTCAAAGAAGATTCAAGAATGCACTTCTCTCTCAACACGAAACTTATTGTGCAGGAGTTGGACTCTGTTGAGCTTGTTCGTCCAAGCCTCGCTTTTAATAGCTTCTATTTCAACGAAGGAGTCGATAGCAGCTGGTACAGTGTTTCTATTGATTTGGTTTCTGGAAGCTTTTACAACCGATTGAATTACACCCCCGATCAAATAGAGATTGAGAAGGGTTATAAGGAATTCTATAAGTTTCCAAACATCTTTTCTGATCGTTTTATTGGCCGTTCTGATTTTTACCTGCATAAGGGAGATCTTGCCAGAGCTCGCGAGGAATTAGACAACTTTGGAAAGGCGTTTCGTTTAAGAGCGCGCTTTATGATTTCATGGCTCGACGATCACAGAGGCGGAACAAGAACCTTAAACTGCACCGTCTTTAAAGAGCAGACTGTCTCTGATGAAGGCATGCAAGAAGAGGAAGAATAGAAAATCTCACATCGATTGGCTAAGTGTCTTTCTGAGTTGACGTTTTTATGTTGATGCGAATTGTTTCTATTGACACCTAGTCCCGCTTTTCGGGTCCCTAAAAATGTTTTTTTAGGGACCCCCTTTTATCAGGATATGCTGGCGAAAAACCTTTTGCTTCAGCAGCATCAAAAGCACTGAGTGATATTATATTTAGAAACACAAGAACGAAAAATTGAAGGTATATCACAATTTTTTCCCAAGTTAATTTTGTCTAGCCTATTCAGGTTTGGGTTTAGGCTCAACAGAAATTTGGGTGTTACTTTTGAATATTGCTGGTTTCTGGAATACAAGTTTTTACTTCGAGCACTTTTCTTGGGAAGGTGTTGTCGTCGATTTTCATATCGTTGTATCGAAATGCTTGGCCGTAGAGAGCCTCGGAGTAGGAGAGTTTCGCTTGCAAATAACACTTTTGGCGATTAATCGTGTAATTACGAGCGCAAAGACTAACCCACCCCGGTTGGACAAGATCTTTGTGTTCTGGTTCTGGAATGAGATACCACTCGCATTTGCTCTTATGAAGAGGATCACATGCAGTTAGAAAGAATCCACCGCAAAAGACGAAAAACAATGTCGCGATCTTTTTAGTCATAGCTTACTTTAATCTCTATCCGTCTATTTGCCTGTCTGCCTTCAGCTGTATCGTTATCGGCAATCGGCTTAAACTCCCCGAAGCCAGCAATAGAAATTGCAGATGCGGGAAATTCTAAATTTCTAACAAAGTATTTGGCGGTGTAGGAAGCTCTCATCGAGGAGAGTTCTAAGTTGGTTATGTTGCCTCTGGGAGGAATGGCGTCTGTGTGTCCTTCTATGGTGATTTTTCTACCAATCGACTTTAAGTATTTACCAATAATATCGAGATTTTTAAGAGCTTCTCTTTCGATACGGACACTGCCAGGTTTAAAAAAATGCGAAGCAATTAGTCTAAATCGCCAACCATTGGCATCTCTATGAACTGTAATGGAGTCTGCCCGTGGCCGTGGGGTACTTTTCGATTTGGTTTTTTTAGACAAGAGATTAATAACGTTCTTTGCTTCTTGCATGTCTTTATTGATGACATTCATCGCCTTTTCAGCGCGACGAAAGCGTTTAATAATGGGTGGTCTTGACGTGTCACCTTTAAAATACTTAAAGATAAATTTACCTTTTTTAATCGGTCCGGATTTTTCCACGTCTGGAATAATATCAGGGATTTCTACAAATGCCTCCCTGATAGACGAAACGACGCCTAGCACTTCTTTGGATTCACCTTGTGGGGT
>CAZBDM010000343.1:0-5502 GCA_964490675.1 uncultured Oligoflexales bacterium | reverse complement strand
GACGCTCAACACAGTTTTATGCTGTCAAAAAATCCTATGAGAAATCCGGGCTAGGAATGACAAAAGAAGGGCTTGTCTGGCCTTGGATCGTTTTTTCTATTGTTTGCATGATTATCAGTGGAGGTCTGTTGTTGTATGCACAAAAAGCTATCCCAATGGGTACAGCTTATGCTGTCTGGACAGGGATCGGAGCTGTAGGGGCATTTACAATTGGGATAGTATTTTTTCAAGAACCAGCTCATTTCTCTAGATACTTCTTTATTGCTCTCATCGTCAGCGGTATTGTTGGTTTAAAGCTGACATGAATTAGCCAGATGGTAAAGATAGTCTTGCGTCCTCGATGTTATCCGATTGGATGGTAATATTTAGTTGCAGACGGTAATGTTTTTGAAAGGTGACTCGCTATGACTGACAAGAACAAGAATTCAGCAATTTCCTTTTATAAAATGGCTTACGAAGGAGACCCTGCAAAGGCAATAGAGCTGTACGTGGGAGCAGAGTATATCCAACACAATCCTGATGTAGGTGACGGCAAGCAAGCATTTATCGAATACTTTGATAGAATGCATAAAGAGTATCCCGACAAAACAATTAAATTTGTAAGAGCCATAGCCGAGGGTGAACTTGTAGCCCTTCACACTCACCAACGATGGCCTGGTGGTGATGAATACGTCACAATGGATTTCTTTAGGTTTGATGAGGCTGGCAAAATTGTTGAGCATTGGGATGCTATCCAGCAAATCCCCGAAAAGTCTGCAAACGGTAACACTATGTATTGAAATAAGCCGAGACTAACTTAAAAGCTCCGGCTCTTCATCGGGAGTGATTTTAATAGAGTCCCTGGTTTTTCGAGAGGAGTTTTTATATCAATCATCATAGTCGTACTCAAAATCAGGAATATCTCCAGTACAGAGATTTCCTAGGGGCGTCGGATTGTTTTCTGGCTTGCAGGCCTCATAAGCTGATTCAACTAAATTGATAAATGTAATAATTCCCTCTCGACCGATTTCAGACTCGGTTTTCTCTGCTCTTTTTTGCTGTTCGCTGGTAAATTCATTTCGAAATCTATCGGTTATATAAAACTGTCGAGCTAAATTTTGTTCACCATAAATAAAACTGGGTCGGAATTCTTTCAACAAATCAGTTGCTTCAAAGTACAGGCGTGGAATGAATATTTTGAAAGGAGTATCTTCAATCACGCCATCAGAATACCCTTTTGAGACTAAGGCCTTATTTAAGTCATCAAAGCTGATTCGATCGTCGCTATTAGGATTTAGATCGGGTTGCTTTACTAAAGCTAAATTCCAAATGAAACTTCCAATATTTTTTACATCTTGTTTTGTCAAACCTTCGTTGCTTGCTTGGTGAATATTTCTATTAATTTCACACTGTTCTGCAATTTCAAATCTGTCTTTCGCATCGAAAAATTGATCAACTGGTTTGTCATCCTGGATAGACTCTCCCTCTTCGAATCTACTAAAGCAGGAAACAAAAATGAATCGCTCATTATCATTCAATTTCTGATTCCACACAAAGCCTGCCGCTGCTAAAGCACTTTCGTTATAAAATCTCAAGTTGCTAGCTGGTTTTTCAATGCCACAAGCGCAAATGGCTGTTAAGACTGCTCCGAATAGTAAAATTTTCATACTCTCCACTCCTGTGTTTTGTCAACGGACACAGCTCTGCAAGAAGTGTCCCGCAAAAAATCCTTATAATTGCTTCCAAAAGTAGTTGAGTAGTAAATTCCTTATTCAATCGTATTGTCAAAGACTTAGACATGCTATCCCACTTGTTGTTTCAAGAAGCACTTAAATTCTCGCCAAAATCTTTCATTAGGCCTGGACACTTTCGCACCCAAGGCACGGCTGAGGGTTAACGACCAAATCATCGCTCAAGCCCGTTGCTTAAGGCTTTGGCGATGGGGTGATAACAGACGTTGAAGATGCGTAAAGAAGAAAAGGCCGAGTATTTCGGCCTTATTCCTTAATTTTGAGATTCGGCAACCCAAGTGCAGCTTTTTAACAGGAAGCTTTCCATCTCGTTCGATTCGCTTATAACCTGGCCATCTGTTTGGTGAGATTCTGTATCATCAAATGTGACGATACCCAGGGTTGTGTTATCTTCAGTTCCTGGGCGATACTGAAAAATTTCAACTGATTCAGGAAAGCGTTCGAGGTATTCGAAGCTGGCGTCCTCTTGTAGGGGATAGTATCTAATGATTTCGTTATCTTGATTGTATGTGATCATTGTGAAACTTTGCAATTCCCACAAAATGTCACCGTCATAGCCAGTTTCCTTGGTAAACTCTGCTCTAACAGTTTCTGCAGGAAAGGTCGGATCAAAAGCTTCCACATCGCAGATTATAATTGGTTTGAATGTGACTTCTCCTGCAGAAGACATTCCGCCAGCGAATGACTTTGCTGAAAAGGCAACTAAAGATAAAAACAATAAGGTAGCATTAGATTTTTTTAGTTTCATATCAACTCTCCCTTTGAGTCATTTTTGATAAAAAGAATTTAGCTATCATCTAGTAAAAAAGGAAACAGACTACTCAAACCGGTTTTAGTAATTGATTCTATAACTGTTGTACGACATCGATCGTTAGCATTCCAGATTATTATTCTCATTTTTCGGCCTTAAAAATGAGCTTTACTCTCGGTCGTAATTTAAGGTAACCAAAGGGTAAGTGGCTACATAATTAAGTCTTAATCAGGGGTAACACCGTGGATGTATTTAAGTTTCATGATTATCGAGAACTTATTGGTGAGGTTTTAAAGAACGGAAAGAAGAGTCGTCCAAGAGGCATTATTCAGAAGGCTGCTGAGTACTTGAAGTGTCACCCTACTTTTATTTCTCAAGTTCTGCATGAGAAGTCAGATCTATCGATAGACCAAGGAGTGTTGTTTTGTGAATTTGCTCAGTTTAACGAAGAGGAGACGGAGTATTTCTTAGATCTTTTGTTTCTTGAAAGATCTGCTAGTGCACCGGGAAGGCGATTGTTTAAAAAGCGTTTGCAAAAACATTTGAGTAAAAGGGCTTCTTTTGGTGAAAGAGTCAAGGCAGAGGGAAAAATAAACCAAGAACTCCGGCGACTCTACTATCAGTCATGGATACCGCAAACATTACATGTCTATTTACAAATTGGTGATGGTGCAACTTGTGAAAAAGCATCTCAGGTATTAGGTATAGCTGAAGAGGAGGTTGCAGAACATCTCGCCAATCTAGAAGAAATGGATTTAATCCAACGTAATGGAAAAAAGTACCAAAGCAAGGTGAGTCTTGTACACACCGCAAACGACGATCCAATCATTAATCAGATCCATACAAATTGGCGGCTTCATACCATTCAACAATTACAGAGTCGACAAAAAATTAGAGATGTTCATTTTTCAAGTGTGATGTCTCTATCAAAGGAGTCAGTTCAAATGATAAAAAATTACATTTTCGATCACATTGAAAATGTTTCTGAAGAAGTCAAACAGTCCCGTTCAGAAACCGTTTATGCATATTGCTTAGATTTTTATCCTGTTCTCTCTTCATAGGGTTTACTTAAACGTCGACGCCAATTCCTACTTACTGTAGTCTTCCTTTCAAAGATGGTCTCCCCGTCGAAAGGTAAATGTTGTTGAGCCTACCTTGAAGGGTTAACCAACACCCGATTGCAGGGTGAGACCATCTATTACTTTCTAAGGCTAATCTTCATCTTGACAATGACCCTATCGTTTATATAGGGCGATTGCTCACTATGGCTTAACTTAATCCTTAGCTAGGAAAAAGCCCTCGCATAGTAAGTCAAAGTTTGTGTCGTTAAAAATATTAAGATGTGCGGTGAATCGTCCTGGTTTCAAAGGGTCATGTGAAAAGTCTCCAAAGATATGGTCACCGGCATCACACCAAAGCGATTCAATAATAGTCGAGGGCTCTGATTGAGGAGACTGACTTGGGTATCTCCCTTCCTCGAGTGAGGCGCCACAGTCACGACCTTCTTTTCTTGATTCAATGTGTAAATCACCCAATTCGTCTACCGTAGAAGTGAGCCAATGGAATATTGGACTTCCATTGTTAAAGGTAACGACAAAACTATCTAGCAAAGTTTGCTGTTGTCTCTGGATATCGTCTGAAGCTGCCTCCTCTTGCACTTTGTCGCCATCTAAATTGACTATGCCACCCTCTTTGATGTAGCCGAAAAGAATCCCCATCCCTTCCTGCATTTCACCAAGAAATCTCTCCTGTTGTTGATCACGCTCAACACACTGGATAACAAACTCTGCGAGAGCTGACTGATTAAACATTAAAAAGCTTAGTATAAAAATGGTTACTGCTGATCTCATGATTCTCCCCTTATTGAGCTTGGCAACGATTAATAGTTAGAACAACTTCTTCAGTCCATGTATCAGCACGGCTCATACATTCTCTATCGTAGTGGTGGTATGAAGTGCATTTTCGACTAAAAAGTATCTTTTCAATGCGCTCACCTTCACCACTCTCTTTAACAATAAACTCCTCCCTTAAATATTTCGAATTCGAACCATGCTTTATAGTTAATGTCTTTGCTAGTCTTGAAAGATCACCTTCAGCACACAGCTGATATGTATCATTGGTTAAAAACTTAGAGTCTGCAGAAACATTATTACCATCAAAAAACATTTGAGAGTTTGTTTCTTCAAAGCCACCAGGCTTTTTGGGATTATAGAAGGCGTCCACAACTTTGACATAGTCATCGACCGGACTGCACTCGTAAGAAAGACTTCCTCTAAAACTAAGAAAATCTAAAGCTTCTGCTTTTACTTTGATAATAAACCACTTACCATAGTCAAAGATGACTTTCGTTTGATGAGGTGAGACCAGAGTAGAAAAACTTCTTTTGCTGCGGTGATTTCCTTCGACAAACTCATAATTGATATCACACAAGAAGATGGTTTCAAAAGAGGAACGTGTGAAGTCAGACTCGCCTTTGTCCATACTCCTTTTGCTGAAAAGATCGTAGATAATTGTTAATGGATAGTGAGATCCTTCTTTACCCATAGCTCGACCAACTTCATGAAAGACGGTTCGACGTGCCAAGTCTCCCTGAAGTAATTCGCCCTTAAACCTTTCTTCATTAAAGCGAATATAACCCCTAAGAACCTGATAGTGGTCATCAATTTTCACAATTTTAGGTGGGTTATATGGAATAAATTCCGCGCTAACCTCTTCATCTTTGCCATCTCCATCATCGTCGCGATAAATCTTTTCGTCGGTAATGTAAATTTCAACTTGTTGTAGAGCACTTTCAAAATCAATATGAAAGTCCTTATATTCCCTAACACGAGAGACATCTTTGGCATCATCCACTAAACTGTTACCTATAGACTTCACCAAACTTGACAGACCTGTACCACCTCCGCCACTGATACCTCGCTTTTGTTGAGCGTGTAGATTTGGACTAAGAGCTAAGGCAAAGAAACATATGAAAATTCCCTTTACTTGATTTTTTGTCACAAAGCTCGATTCGTTAAAAAA
>CAZBDM010000342.1:608-5509 GCA_964490675.1 uncultured Oligoflexales bacterium | reverse complement strand
TGACGCCACATTGGAGGAAACCTTTCTTGACAACATCTGCAACAGTATCGGCTGCTGCCACCGAAGTGATGCCTAGAAAACTCCCTAAAAGTAAGAAACGACAAATTTGTAGGTACATGATAAGACTCCGTTAATTCGATTTTCGAACGACCGACTGAGGGATTAACACAAAACAATGTAGATGTGCAAAGTTTAGTCGTAGTTTTTTATAATTTCATTAAAAACTTGGTAGTTTCCTTCGATCATTTTCTCCAAAGAAAAGTGATTCATGCAAAATTGACGCGCTTTTAAGTTGAGCTCTAGGCGCAAAGATTGCGATTGGCAGGCTTTTAATAGTTGTTTGACATATTGCGAAACATTCCCGACAGGAGCGGTTAAGCCCGTTTCACCGTTTTTTATCATCTCAACAATGCCGCCAGCATCGGAAGAAACAACACAACATCCTGCATAAATACCCTCAAGTATAACCGTTCCAAGGCCTTCGTAGTTAGAAGGAATGGCCAGGATATCAAGTGCAGAGAGGAAAGACTCTACTTCATCGGTCCAACCGATGAAAGAGATCTTGTCTTGCATGTGCAAATCACGACATTGTTTAACGAGCGTTTCTTTGAGTTCCCCCTTCCCAGCGATTAGACAATGGAAGTGATCGAACTCTTTCCTGACATAATAGAGAGACTCAATAAGAACCTCATATCCTTTTTGACTGGTGAGAGCAGAAGCGTTTCCTAACAGAATACATTGAGGATCAATGGAATATCTTTGGCACCACTTTAACTTTTCCTCCACTGGAGAGATGTGGTCGTAGCGGCTAGGGTTAACAGCGCTGCGGACTGTGGTAAGCTTTTCTTTTGGAATACCATAATCGCTTAAGATTCGACTAATGGCGTTTGAGATAGCGATGTATCGATCAACATCATTCGATAGGTATTTGGCTCTGTTGATGAACCCTGATTTAGGTTGATAATCGACACGCCGATGAACGACAAGTTTAAGCTTTGGATAAAGTTTTTTGACCAAAAGTGCCAAAGAATGAGCGTTGGAGGTTTGAGCGTCGATAAGATCGATGGAACGATTTCGGCATAATTGTGCAATCTTAAAAGCTGCGATAGGGTCAAAGCCGCCTGACATAGAAACTTCAAAAACTTCCAAAGTATGACATAGGCGCTTGGCAGCCTCTCCTCCAGGCTGTAACACAGCACTACAGCTTACGTTTTGGGCCAAAAGACCTTCGATGAGAAGGCGCATTTGGTTTTCACCACCTCGCCAGGTTCTTTCGGTATCTAAAAAGAGGATATGCATTTTTCTTCCAAAAAAATGATCTGGGCAAGAATGGTACTATAGGCATGGTGAATCTTTCTATGGTATTCTCATATCAGTCAATGCACAGATTAAATCTTGGTCAAAGGGATCGTTCTACACCCTTTGCGGTGGCGAAGCTGTAAGATTTCCTATGGCGCTTCGTGGGTGATTCCCTTTAGCTGAAATCTTCCGCTCGATAAATGTTAAGGCCTTGAAGTCTGCAGGGAAAATCTTTAGCAGTAGTAATTGCCTACGTGATCTTGGCCATTTAGATAGAATCTATTCTATTGTTAAAGTTTTTCTGATTATTACCGATAGTCTCGACACTGACTTAACGAGGGGGACTTATGAATAAAGTCGAGCAAGAAAAAGTGGTTGAACTTCGAAAAAAGCACAACCAGCAATTGATTCGCCGGATGAAAGAAGGCGATCCACTAAAGAGTTTTGACAGTTTTTCAAGTTGGTTTCCTCCTAGGCCTATCATCGAGAAGGACTCTGATGCCGTCAAAAGACTTTATGGACAAAAAACTGAAGTCATGAAATCAGAAAAGAAAGTCGCAAATGGCAGCAGCAAGGTCGTAAGCCTAGGGTTCAAAGACAAGGAACCAACCGTACAGCCAGAGGCAAGTTAATCTGTTTAAATCTGAAACACTAAAAAAGGCTGCGAAGTTCGCAGCCTTTTTTTACGTCTGATCACGTTTCTCATGTTGTCGTTAAGCAGCTGGGAAAATGAGCTTAAAGCGTGTGTTAGGACAGTTCTTATCGATCTCCAGTTTGCCATTATGGTGCTTGAGAATTGTCGCTGAAATACTAAGGCCTAATCCAGTGCCTTTGCCAACTGGTTTAGTCGAAAAGAATGGCTGGAAAATCTTCTTTTTGACTTCATCAGGAATACCTTGGCCCGAATCAGTGACTTGAATGATGACTTGATCATTTTCAGCGATGATTTCGATTTTCACCCACTTCTCTTCAAGATCACCAACCGCATCGATTGCGTTATTAAGGAGATTGATGAGAACCTGTGAAATCTGCGTCGGACGGCAGTTGATCTTGACGCTATCATCTGGGTAAGTGAAGTCAAATGAGACTTGTTCAATAGTAAACTTCTCTCTCGTAAAGGTAACAGTCGATTCTAAAATATCTTTTAAAGGCATAAGTTCTAATGGATCTTCGCTCGAATCTCTCGCCAGGCCTTTCATGCCCTGAATGATTTTAGTGACGCGATCAACGGTCGTACTGATTTTTTCAAGCTTTGCGATGACTTTTTCTTCGGGCATAGTTTTGTTTTCAATGCCACTTTTGATGAAGTCAGCAAAGCCTTTGATGACAGCAATCGGGTTGTTGATTTCGTGAACGATGCCACCAGCCATCTCGCCAATCTGAGATAAGCGAGCTGACTCGGTCAGACGGGTTCTCTGCACGTTTATGGTTTCAACGAGACCTTCTAATTCTTCATTGTAGGAACTAAGCTTTTTGTTCTTTGCGCTAATCTCATCGAGAAGATTTTTGATTTCAGTGATTTCATGACCAACGAGAAAGTAAAGTCGACCTCTTCTCTCGCTGATATCTGGAACAAGTTTGACAGAGAAGTGGTAATGACGAATATGACCTTGGCGTTTTATACTGATGTCTTTTTCGCCGGTTTCTTGGTCAGTGATTTTTTTGCAGATATCCAAAAGGACACGACAGTTTTCTTCACCAAAGAGCTCACATATACTTTTAAAAAGCGATTCACCACTTTCGACGTTAAGCAGAACTTCGGCTTTTTTATTGGCTTTTAGTATCCGCCCTTTCTCATCGATAACGAATAACACTTCTGGAAAGCATTCGAGCAATGCTTCTGTCGATAATTTTGAGCGTTCGAGCATATCGATGATATGATGAGTGGCGTGGAGATTATTGGTCTGCTTCACAATCTCCGATTCAAAAGCATCGCGGTCTTCGATTTCTGGTTGAAAAGAGCTCATAAAAACCTCAATCCTTCCATTTCGTCTGTTCCCGATTCTTTTATCGGAGCTTTTAGGTTCTGCAGTGCTGAAAGATCTCTAAACTCAGTCACGCTACTCCAGTAAAAGAAGCCGCCGTCCCAAGTTATCTTCCACCAATCTTTAATCTCAGAAGGGTGGGTGTTATCGGTACTATATGCTTCATCAAAGCCGTTTGTCACCAGAGGCAAGCTTGTATTGGTATAGATATTACTCTGCCCTAGGTCTCCAATAATATAGCCGGCGGCGAGATTTGCGTATTCTCTCATAAAATCGTCGGTGTCATGGCGAGTGACTTTTTCGATCGGCAGTTTAAACTTTTGCGCGACGAGACCGGTGGCTAATTTTTGAAAATAATGAACTTTTAAGGACATCTTGATGCGAGGTCCGTAAATCAAGATAAATGTTAGGAGCTGACCGTAGATGAAGTCATCTTCAATTTCTACTTCTTCAATTTTAGTGTTTTTGACATCGACTGTTTTTAACAGCGTCGAAAGAGAAGTGTTACGGATAATATTTTTCAGGACTTGATACTGTCCATCCATATTTACCAGCGAGAAATTGTCGATTTGTAGTTTTTTTTCACCCACAGTTTTTGAGCCTCGCCTTCTTTAAATGTTTAGCTTTTTAAAAACGAGTTCAAGTTGTTCAATTTTAGGGGGTTTGATCATCCATCCCATAACACCAGCTTTTTTAGCTGTTTTAATCAGATCCAAGTTGCCTTGACCGACGGAAGTGAGGATCAAGCAAGGTATGTCTTTAAATCTCTCTTCTTTCTTGACGGCGACGACCATTTCGATGCCGTTTAATTGCGGCATATTGTAGTCGGCAATGATCATTTTAACGTCTGGGTTTTCGTGGAGTTTTTCTATGCCATCACGGCCGTCGGTGGCTTGAACGACTTGAATATCGAGTTCGCTCAATGCTTGCGAAAGCTGATTTCTCGCCGTTTGTGAATCATCAACAATCAAAATTTTTCGGCTCATTGCATAGCTCTCAAAACAGAAAACAAGTACTGACTATTAAGCTCTAGGTTAGGCTTCGGAACCTCCTTAATGATCTTTAGATTCTGCTAAAAAAAGTGACGATACATTTTAATCTTTCGCTTTCAAATAAGCGAATTCATTAGGTTTCATCGGAATTCTTGAAGTTTAATGAAGGTAATTTTTTTCTAACAGTCGGTCAGATTGAAGTCTTGGGAGCTCATCAAAAATTTAGTGATTTATCGGGCAGACAAATCAAATCGGTAACCTACTGAAAATACCATAGATAGTTGCCGGACATTTAATGAAGTCGAAAGGATTCCGACACCTTATCTATTGAAATCCTTGTTGCGAGCAGGGATTAAATCAACAAGAGTGGGGCGTCCAAATGAACATCGCTTGGCACAGAGTGTTCATAAAAATCTTAATTTTTGCTTTTTCGTTTTCGGTAACCGCTTGTGGTTTTTTCAGTCCCAACAGCGGTTTTACAGCTGACGTTAAAGAAAAAAATCCACGTGATCAAGCTGCCGAAAAAGATGGAGAATTGCTTGAGACGAGGACTCTTGAGGATGGCAGCGTAAAAGGGCAAGTCAGCTCAGCATCTTTGCAGACTCAGATTCTTTCCGCTAACAGC
>CAZBDM010000342.1:0-598 GCA_964490675.1 uncultured Oligoflexales bacterium | reverse complement strand
CAGCGATGGATCTTTGGCTGGTGCTCGTGTGAAGTTCCCCCCTGGGTCACTGGCCGTTGATGCCGGGATCACTGTTGGTGAAGGTGATAACATTGGCGCCACCCTCAGTAACGAACTTGGCTCAAATAGCGTACTGAGTTCAGGGGCAGCAATGACAATTGAACCGGACGTTGCCATCGACCCGTCTCAGCCCTTCGTTCTGCAAATTCCTTTACCGAGCGGTAGCGGGCTCGTACAGGATAACTTAGCTAACTTAGCGGTCGCTTATATTGTCTCTGATTACTCGGAGGGTAAAGACTACAAGGGTGTGATCCCGCGTAAATCGCTGACAATCGTTGATGGTTTTGTGGAATTCTCTGCTAGTAACTTTGGTACGTTTCAGTCGATTATTGTCGAAAAACCAATTGAAGAAGAAACCAAGGTAGAATCGATTGAAAACGAGTTCCCGATTGCCGAAGACGACTCGTTTAATTCGCTAGAAGATATCCCTCTTAAGCTTTATGTCTTAGATAACGATTCTGATCCGGAGGATAAACCACTAACGATTGAAATCCTCAGCCAAACGACCAAAGGAAAGTTGACTCTTAACGATGATGGC
>CAZBDM010000341.1:0-5530 GCA_964490675.1 uncultured Oligoflexales bacterium | reverse complement strand
CCAGAGAGGACTTCCCTAGCCTCATGCTCTTATAAAAACCAGCCGAATCCCTATCTGAGTCGAAGTTTCGAGGACGGGAGTTAGCGTGCGGATCTATTCCTACATTGTCTTTTTATTAGTCAGCGCCCTTGCTGTTGCACAAGAAAAGAACACACCTGCTTCGTCTCCCTGGCCAGCAGTCAGCCTCTTCCCGTGGCTACCGTTAAACGTCGATGCCGATTTGATAGCACGAGCCCGCCCTGCTCTGGCGGCAGGCTTTAAAGAACTGGCAGCGACCATGATCGATAACGCCGTAAGCCTCGATAAGTATCTCGAGAACAACGCAGGGGGTCGCACCATCCTGCTCAACACCAAAGCAGAGGCCAAAAAGTTTATCGTCGGCAACAGCAAACTCCCAAACACCCCTCAACCTCTTGCTATCCAGCCGATCATTTGCCCCATGTACGATAGAATCATGCTCGCATTAGTCGCCCAAACAAGCCAGCAGCAACTTTTTCTCACCCTGAGCTCGACAACCCTTACTAAACAGAATTGGCTAGAAGCACAAAGAAGACAAGATCTAGAGTCACTTATCAGCACAACCGCAACCACACTCGTAACCAGGCTGAAAGCAAAGCTCCCACAAAAGACATTGAGTCTGTCGCCTGTCAAAGTCCGTCTTGGTCTCGCCGAGGAAAAAAGCCGCTTTGATGAAACCTCCAACCACTGTCTTAATCTACTTTTTGCTGACAGCTTAAGTGAAGAGATTAAGCTCATCTCAAGCGTTGGCAACGAAAATCTCGGGTTTCTGCAAAGGGCATTAGCGGCAAAACCACAGATGAGCCGCAGCAACAGACACCTTCTGACTTTATGGCAGGCCAGTCAAAGCCAAAACGATCGTGCAGCTTTTCCAAAACCCTTGCAGTTGAACGCCTTTAAAAGTGAAGCTGTGTTTGCAAGAACTATTGATCCTAAAATCACAGAACAAGTCGACTTAATTCTTAACGGTAATCAGTTTTCTATCGCTGCCTCAAAGAAAGTCTTAGACTTTATCAGACAGGAATCAGTCGCACTTAAGGCCAGCGATTTACCTCAGGTTGCCCTTGTTTACGGGGCCTGGGTCTACCTAGACAAAGGACGCGCTTGGGGCTTAGATATGAACGACCGCTTAATCGCTGACAAAGATGGTGAGAAGATACTAGGCCATGTCGTGGGGTTTTTTGGCCCGACTTTAAATCTCAGATCACCGCGCGGCTACCCGATCCATGAAGGAGCGATTGTCTACATCCGAAAAGGCCAAAAGCTCACCGAAAAAGGTTTAAGTTTTAACTTTGATCCAAAGAACTTCCCGACCCCATGGCCTCCGCAAACATCGAACTAAACATCTAAGTCAAGCTGACAGTTATCAATGACAAGCACACTGTAAGGTGAAAGGTGAAAGCTTAGCATGCCCTCTTTCAATTGGTAGCGACTGTCGTTTTTACCCTGCCACTTGCGTTCGTCACTATTGACTAAGCGAAACCATTTACGCTCATCCATTTCAAGACGGAGAGTCACCGGCAAATGCGAACAATTATAGGCAAAGAGGATACGGTGCTCGTCATGGCGAGCTTCGATCATAAAGCTCTTTTGCTTTTCGTCACTACACAAAATCTGCAAAGGCTGATCAAAAAAACCCTTCGTAAAGAGCGCACGTCTTATACGAATGAGGATCGTGTACAACTGATTTAAAATCTTGTGATAAGAGTGATGACGCAATTCCGTCTGCAGTTTACACTGACTGTACGTTGACAAGGCTTTGGGGTCGGGTGGCACGGCTTGCCATTTGCGATTGGCAAACTCTAAGAGCCTTCCTTGCCGAACCGCTTCAATGATTTCTTCTCGTTTATGATCGATAAAAAAGGTGAACGGCGCCGTCTCACCATACTCCTCCCCCATAAAAAGAAGGCAAGCACTGGGGTGGAGGAGCTGACAAACTGCGCTTAATTTGAGTTGCTCAAAGCTAAGTAAGGAACTGCTGCGTTCACCAAGAGCCCGATTACCTGCTTGATCGTGATTTTGGCTGAAAACAAGCAGCTTATGGAGTTCTTCTTGGTTTTGATCTGGGTGCGATGGAGAGTCCGTGTCATCAAAGACAAAACCATCGACAAAAGTCTTTTGTAGCTGCTCAGTATCACCATAATGAGAAAAATACCCCTGCTTTTCTTCGGTAAGAAGAACATGGAGACTATGATGAAAATCATCGTTATACATACCATCAAAAGCGTATCCATCTTGCCTTAGGTAAGATCTATCTTGTTTGCCACTTTCAGCTATCAAGCAAATCGAGCGTTTGGCACTCTTTTGAAAAGCTTTGATTTTTTTTTGAAGTTCAGCCAAAAAGTGCGGCTGACTTTCATCAAAAATCATGTGCGCGGCATCAATGCGCAGACCATCGATGTGAAATTCACGGAGGAAATAGAGCGCTTGCTCAATAAAAAATCTTCTTATCTCTTTCGCATACTGTGGATGATCAAAATGAAGGGCATTTCCCCAAGGGGTTTCCTTTTTGGGGTTAAAATAAGGACCATAACTTTTCATACAGTTCGCTTCAGGACCGAGATGATTGTAGACAACATCGAGGATGACAGCGATGCCAAACTTATGACAGGCGTTGACCAATTGTTTGAGACCCTGGGGCCCTCCGTAAGCACGATGCACACTATACGGTAGAACACCATCATAACCCCAATTGCGGCTACCCGGAAAACAGTTGACCGGCATCAGCTGAATAGCATCGATACCAAGCTCGGAAAGTCTCTTAAGATCACCAATAATCGCACTAAAGCTGCCTTGATCGCTGTAAGTCCCAACGTGAATCTCATAGATCACTGCACCTTTTATAGAAAAGCCTTGCCAACCATCATCTTGCCAACCAAAAGACGGATTCACCGTCATTGAGACGCCATCTGCTTCGCCGAACTGTATCTTTGAGGCAGGGTCAGGAAGACTTTTCTTGTCGTCAATCTGGAATTGATAAGTGCTGCGTGGCGGTACGTTTTCGACTTCAACAAAATAATAACCATCTCGCAAGGGTTTCATCCCAACCTGTCTAAGGACATCGGTTTTGACGATTAGATCGACTTTTTTTGCGTAGGGTGCCCAAACCAGAAACCGACAGTGGCCCTTATCTTCGTAAGGATGAGCCTCATAGGAAGCACCAAGCGGGATTTCGTTAGGATCAAGGTTCATAGGAATAAAAGGGTCAGAAAAACATTCTTCCGTTAGCAACACATTTGAGTTTAACACGATTATCGGTGAATGTTACTGCTAAGTCACATAGACATCTGACAAATCATCCCTGCACCCAAACAGCAACACATAACCTAATATATTCAGGCGCTTAGCTCAACCCCTCACTGCCCAATAGAACAACAAATTCGACTAGAAAATATTCTTTTTCAATCTTCCTGAAAAATGCGCCTACCAAATTAGCATTTCAAAATCCTTAGTTCACAAGCTTTTTAAAATTTGTCTCATTTTTTCGACACTGCCATCGATAGCAATTTGCATATCAAACAGTGATCAAAATGTTGATTGATCATGTTTTGGAATTTTTTGGGGGATATTATGAGAATTGGAAAATTATTTGTTTCGTTAACAATGACTTCACTTTTGTCGGTATCTTGTGGTGGCAGCGGAGACGACGAAAGCAAAGACCCTGCTGCGTCGGAAGAAACGACTTCGACCGAGAGAACCTCATCAGGATCGGTACAAGCTTCCTCGGTGACAGAGCTTGGCTTAACAGGTGCTTTAGCTATCAATCTTCCTGATGCTCTCAAGGACACATCAGCTTCGCTAGCATTGACTGCCGGTCAAAAATCAATGGAAGCATGCCTGATGAAACAGAGTGCTAATCAACTTGTCACTCAAATTACGTTCGCCACCTCGATGCTTTGTCATATTGAAGCAGAAGGCGACAATATCCCTTGGAATACCCCAGTTATTCTTGACATCAGCGAAATTGAAGCTGCCAGCTTGAGACTTAAAGCAGGTAGTGATGGTCTCGCCCTGCAAGAAGGATTTCCTGAGGGAGAGCTTCCTGAAATTGGTGAAGGTGCTCCCGGTGAAGGTGCTCCCGGCGAAGGTGCTCCCGGCGAAGGTGCTCCCGGTGAAGCCCCAGGTGGTGATCAAGATTTTGGCCCGAAGCTTCTTGGTATCTATGCTGATGAAACAGATGGTGACAACGTTTCTGTTTACATCTGCGAAGGAGACACAGAAGACAGTATGGTTCTTACGCAGTCTTTCAAAATTACGGGTTCGAAAGCGATCGAAGGATCTGACGAAAATGCCAGCAAAGGTGAAATCAATATCGCTATCGATGATGACAATTTTGGTGCCTTCAAAGGTTCTTTTAAATACGACACCAAGTATAGCAACGCAGACACTTCAGCTCTTAGTATCGAAGTGAAAATCAAAAACGACTTTTTCAAAGCAGCGCAAAGATTTGCTGTTACAGAAAAAGATTCAGGTCTGATCAAAGTCGCTCTTGCTGACCTAGGTGCGATGACTTTTGACGGTCAGGAATTCAAAATGAAGACAACTGGCGTTGGCCTCTTCGATGCTGACTATGGGAACGTCTTCTTCAGCTATTCCGGTGACCAAGGTGACACTTTTGCAACGCACGCATGTGTTGATAAAGAAAGCTCACTTGTCGACTGCGAAGATGCAAAATTCAAAGAAGGTGGCGATCTTTACTTAACAGCAGCAGACACTCCAAAAGTCTTACCAAAAGACTATGATCCAACCGCTCCAGAAGGATTTGACTGTTCTACAGCAACTTGGACGAAGGTGTCGCCTTCAACGGACGCTGCCACTCTAGCAAAACACGATAAGTGTGATGAAGAGCTTATGAAAGCTGCTGAGTCAGACATGGACAGCATGGGTAGCTGCTTTGACAGTCAGGACTTTGCACAAAGTGGCTCGGAAGCAGATATCGATTTCGAAGAAGCTCCTCCAGGAGAATTTGAGCCTGACTTTGACGTAGGTCCAGGCGAAGATGTTCCTCCCCCAGCTCTTCGCTAGTTTTTAAAATCATCCCTTAAGATCGAACCCCACAAACTTCGGTTTGCGGGGTTTTTGCTGTGTTTTTGGGTTTATCCGAATTGAGGCTCGCGACTATCGTCTCTAAGACCTCAAACATTGATCGAGATTGGCTTCTTTCGTAAACGTCTTTGTGCCCGGTATAGGGCGCTGCCTACGAATATTTTGCAACATTACACCCATCGCAACCACATGATATTATTGCGTAAAAAAACTTGATTAATGTACCATCACATTGAGCCGATTTTAATTACAAGAGCACGGGGAGAGGTTTATCATTAGTGAATAAATCACAATTTCAAACATCAGTTGGTTTACTGATATGTGTGGTATTAACAGCTTGTAGTGATGCCAAACTTATAAGCTCGTCAGCTGAGAACCAGAACACCAAGCCTGAAGAAAATTCTTCATTAGATAGGGCTTGTTCGGCGATTGGATGATTATACTCTACAAAAATAGTGTTTTTCGT
>CAZBDM010000340.1:0-5537 GCA_964490675.1 uncultured Oligoflexales bacterium | reverse complement strand
TTTACTTTTTTTCATAAGCATAATGTTGAGTTTTTACAGATTGGCAGTCACCCTTGGCAATCAGTTGACGATGTTGGCTTGCAGATGGCGAAGCCAAGATACCGAGCGATGGACAGTTTTTTCAAAAAGATCGGACCTTGGGGCCAAAGAATGATGCGCTTATCAAGCGGTATTCAAGTGAACCTTGATTACGGCCTAGATGAAACAACATTGGCGAAAAGATATTTAGCCGCTCAAGTTCTCGCTCCAATCACTTATGCAATCTTTGCAAATTCCCCCTTCGATAACGGAAAAATAAGCGCATTTAAATCGATCAGAGGACAGTCATGGCGTAATCTGGACAACTCTCGTACTGGCTTCCCTAAGCTGACTCAAGTTCTGAAAAATCTAAACAAGAAGGCTTGTGTCGACTCTTATTGCGATTTTATTCTCGATGCTCAGGTCGTCTTCGTTACAGCACTCAACTATCAAAACCCCTTAAGCCCACTAACGATGCGCCAGTGGATCGAAGAAGGTTACCAGGGTACTTTTCCGACCGTCAGTGATCTAGAAACACATATCAGCCTTCTTTTTCCCGAAGTAAGGCCTAGAAAGTTTTTGGAGTTGCGATCGATCGATAGTTTGTCGCCCGTTTGGCAATTTGTCCCAGCAGCATTTTGTAGTGGCTTGATTTACGATGATTCTAATATCGAAAAATGTGTTGAGCTTTTTGAAGAGCATCACAACGACTTAAATCTCTTGCTTGAGAAGTCTGTTTACGGACTTGATTTTCAACCTTTGCGAGAGCTTTCAAAGAAGGTCATGAAGCTTGCCATCGATGGCTATGGACGCTTACCTTCTTGTTTTAGAAAAGAGCGCTGTTTAGGCACGATGGAGCTCTTTGCAGAACACTTTACTTTTCAAGATCGAACCCCCGCTGACGATTTAATCGATACTTATCGAAAGCAGGATAAGAAACATATCGGATACGAGGACATCCGGGTTTTAGAACAGACTTGGAGGAGTCTTATTAGGTAAACCAGAGAAAAAGGGAGGCACAAGAACAATGGCTAGTCGTTCAGAGCCTACAGAGTTTTCGGCAGAAACTGTAACAGAACATTCAGAAGAAGAAGCACACGATCTTGCTGATCTTGAGGATAGAGATCCGTCCTTAGAAAATGAATATGCAACGGAAATGAGTGGTGAGGCCCTTGAGACCTACATCGAGGATATTGCTGAATCAGTGCGGATAGGACTCGATCAGAGTATTGCGATCTTAACGCCCTGGTTCTTCAACAATATGCCGAAGATCTACTATCAAACGGTACCTCGCGCCGAAAAAGTCAGACACTTATCTGCAGTGATTACCGGACATGTTTTTGAAACCAAACAAACCGTTGAGCTTTGGGACAGAGATCGCAATAAGGTGACTTATATTGGCCCCGGTGGTGATCGCAAGATCCTTAATGATATGGCCATTAAACTCAAATCTTTTGAAGTAAAGATGGGCTCTCTTTATTTTTCTCGGGATAATCTTCTGTTTCTATCGACCTTTTTCAAACAGAACTTCAAGCAAGTCGATAAAGGCAACAGTCGTAATAAAAGAAAGCTCGTAGAAGCGCGCAGCTTGATCCTCAAAGACTTTCCTGGCGAAGACAAAGTTGTTGACGAGTACCTTGATAATCTTGATAACGACTTTGTTATCTACGCCACGGCAAGAAGGCTGCAGATCACTTATCGAATGGTCCATCACATGACCCATCATGAAGGTGCCCATACAATTATGGAGCCTTTCAAAAACTCTCCTACCGCTCGTTTGACCATCGGCATCAAAGAAGTAGAAATTTCAGACGTTCTTGAACAAGTCTTTCAAATGGTCAGTCGGTATGGTTTTGATATTGTAAGAGCATTCGTCATCGGCTTTGATGAAACGACCAAAGATGACATCTCTGTCATGCATTTTATCTTACGTCGCCAAAACAAAAAGTTAATCACCGAGAAAGATGTCGAAGTGCTGCGGCTTAATAAAGCTCTTCGGACTTTGGGCTGGGTGGATACGGACGAGTACGCAAAGTTGACGACTGAGCCTTGGCTAATGTCGATCAGTGCTGCGAACTTAATGCGAAGTATTGCTGCATGGGTACACGTACTCCTCGGTAAGGAGAACCCTTATTATTACTCTGAGTACAAGATTCGTACGACATTTTTCCGTTATGAAAATCTAACCAGGGATATTGTTGAATTGTTCCGCCTGAAGTTTGATCCTTTGCGTGCGGAACAGCGTAAGAATGATGGTTATAGTAAGGAAAGAGAAAGAGTCCTGCAAGAGATCGAGGAGATCATCGATCCAGTCGAACGACATATCTTTCGTGAAAGTCTAAAGTTTATCGACCATATCCTAAAAACCAACTATTTCTTACCAACAAAAACTGGATTTGCCTTCCGTTTGTCTCCAGATATTTTAGATCCTAAACACTATCCGGCTAAGCCTTTCGGAATATTCTTTATAACAGGCCGAGATTATCGCTTCTTTCAAATACGCTGGAAGGATATTTCTCGTGGTGGCTTAAGGGTTGTTATGCCGCGTAGCCCATCAGATTATAGTTTCGCTTTGTCGGGACTTTTTGATGAAGTTTATGGCTTAAGTCATGCGCAGCAGCTAAAAAACAAAGATATTCCTGAGGGTGGATCAAAAGCAGTTCTCCTTCTCAGACCTGGGGGGGGTAAGTCGCGCGCGGTGCGAGGGGCGATCAATGCACTTCTTGATTTGCTCGTCTCAGAGGACGAAACACATCAGGAAAATGTCAGTGGTCAAGTCAGTTATTATCGTGAAGAAGAGATTATTTATCTTGGCCCAGATGAAAATATGACTAACGATCTCATCACCTGGGTTCCTGAGCAAGCTGCAAGGCGTGGATATAACTATGCGCAAGCGTTTATGTCTTCAAAACCTGGTGCCGGTATTAACCATAAAGAATACGGGGTGACTTCTGAGGGTCTTCACGTGTTTGTCGATCACACATTGAGATTCCTCGGTATCAATCCAAACGAGCAAAAGTTCTCCGTTAAGATGACCGGAGGACCTGATGGTGATGTCGCTGGCAATGAACTTAAAATTCTTCATCGTGAATACGGTGAAAATGCTGAAGTGGTTGCGATTGCTGATGGTTTTGGTGCTGCTTACGATCCGCAAGGGCTCAATTGGAAGGAGCTTTTAAGACTTGTCGAAGAAGGCTACTCGATATGTAAGTTTGATGCTAGAAAGCTCAGCGGTCATGCTGATGCTTTTGTGATCCAAGCTGATACAAGTGAAAATATCCGCAAGCGCAATGAAATCCATGCTACGGTTACAGCTGATATCTTTATCCCCGCTGGAGGGCGACCTTATACCGTTAACGAGAAGAACTGGAATAAGTTTATTGCGGAAACAGGTGATCCAAGTTGTCGTGCCATTATTGAAGGTGCCAACATTTTCTTCACGCAAGAAGCAAGAGAGAGGTTGCAGGAACTTGGCATCATCATGATTAAAGACTCCAGTGCGAATAAGACAGGGGTGATATGTTCTTCCTACGAAATCATAGCTTCGCTTCTGTTAAGCAGTGATGAATTTACTGAAATTAAAGAAGTGTATGTGAATCAGGTTCTTGAAATTCTGCGAGACAAAGCGGCTTCTGAAGCAAAAATGCTTTTCGCTGAGCATATCGCTAGTGGTCACAAGAAAAATCTTGTCGATCTATCAATGGATATTTCAAAAGAAATCAATGATGTTACTGACACACTTCTTGAAGAGTTCATTAAGCGAAAAGATGAGGTTATCAAAGATCCAACTTTTATCCATATTATCGATAGTCACTGTCCCAAGATACTCAGAGAAAACTTTTGTGATAGGATTCACAAACTTCTTCCCGAAGCTCATCGCATCGCGATCTTAGCGGCCAGTATCGCTAGTTATCTTGTATACCGCGAAGGACTTGGATGGTTGCCGTCTTTATCGAAGGAAGATCGGTTCCAGGCTGTTCTAACGTATATACGTCAGGACCAGCTCACTAAGAAGCTGATTGAATCGGTGGAAAACTCATCTCTTGATGATAAGGGGAGAATCGCATCGATTCTCAAAATGAGTGCGGCTAGAGATTTAACCATGCTTGAGCTAAAGGACAAATCACAAAGTAAATAACAAAAGGCTTCTAATTAGTCGAGCCAGCCTCTTTTTAAAGGGAAGCTGGCTCTATTAATTTGAGATCATTTTTCAAATAGTTGGTTATCGATATTTTTAAAGGCTTTAAACTCTAATGCATTTCCTGAAGGGTCCAAGAAAAACATCGTAGCCTGTGCGCCGGGCTGTCCCTCAAATCTTGTGTAAGGTGCAATCACAAACTTATCAATAACTTTTGTGACTCGTTCTGAAAATCGTTTCCAAAGATCAAGTTCCATAACTACACCGCAGTGCGGTACAGGTACTGCATAGCCGTCGACTGGATTACAGATTTTGGGTACTTGTCCAGTCTTTCCTAGCTTCTTATCGAAGTGCGTGACGAATTGATGACCAAACATATTAAAGTCAATCCAAGTGTCTGTACTTCGCCCTTCAGCGAAGCCCAGTTTGTTGCCGTAAAAGTCTCTAGCTTCTGGGATATTTCTAACTGAAACGGCGATGTGGAAGGGGGTCAACCGCATTGATTTGCCTTTGCTTATTTAAATAAAAGTAGTCCATGCTGATCCTAATAACCTGGCTGCCGCCAATTCCTCTGAAGGAAGGTGAGTATAATTCACCAGTGGGGAAATTAAAGCGAATAGACAGGCATTGGAAGCAAAAATGACGTTCTGCTTTCGTCAGAGTAAGAGCTTGTATTTTTTGAAAAATTTAAAAATTAAGAGATTCTTTAGTTTATTCTGAAGGTTGTAGAGTCATTTTGTTTAAAGATACAACTTACACTCCCCGATAAAATACAAGAAGAGAGAAAGTTATGATTCGTGCGGAAGGGCTGTGCTGACACGCAGATTAGGCTTAGCGTCCTAATGAACCTACCGATCGATGCTATTAGCATCGCAAACTTTCTGACATTCATCTAGGGACCAAATTCAGAATTACAGGAATACTCCTGCTTAGGGACATGAGGGCAGTCATGACTGATTCGCATAGAAAGACAACGACTGAAAACTTCGAAGTCAACGGTGGTGGCCACGTTAACGAACAAGAAGATCAAGAACTTCTCGTTTCAAACAGGCGTGGCGCACTTGGTAATGCTTTTTCTCTGGTAGCTTTCGGACTTCTAGCTGCCTGTGGCAAGAACGCCATCATCAAGAAAAATAATGGATCAAACGCTGCTTCCACTGGCGGAAACGGACCTAGTGATATTGACGCGAAAGGTGGGTTACCCGGAGAGGGTGACGCGGTTGGCGAAGGAACAACAGACTGTAATAAAGACGGCGTTGTCGATGACAGCGAGAAAAACGATATTGACTGTGATGGGATTCCTAACGAGCGAGATGACGACATCGATGGCGACGGCATCCCAAACGGTGAAGATGATGACGTTGATGGTGACGGCATCCCG
>CAZBDM010000339.1:0-5569 GCA_964490675.1 uncultured Oligoflexales bacterium | reverse complement strand
AAATTGAAAGGTTGATGATAACTGGCAAACATCGCGACCTTTCCGACAGAAAACCTGAAGGTCTGACAAGAGCGCCGCTGCTCCTTAAGTCGATGCTAAACTCTCTTTCTATCCCCTTCGAAAATCTTTTGATCGGAGGCTTCAGCCAAGGAGCTATGGTTGCTTTGCAGACGACACTAAGTGAAGAAAAGTCGCCCCATGCTCTTCTTTTACTTTCCGGTAACCCTATCAATATCGAGTTTATCAAACAAAATGCTCCGGCCAAAAAAGGTCTCCCCTTTTTCCAAAGCCACGGTGACCAGGACCCTATTCTTTCTTTTCAATATGCCCAAAAACTTGAAAAGACTCTGAGAGAATGCGGTATGCTTGGTTCTTTGTCTTCTTTTCACGGAGCTCACGAGATACCTCAAAAAACACTCGTTGAGATGCAGAATTTTATCATTTCGATTCTAAAAAAGAAGAACAATGCTTAAACTTCGTTTCAGCAGCTTTTTTCTCCTCATTTTATCCATTGAAGCCTCGGCAGCATCAGTTTCTGTCATGACGTATAATCTTGAAAACCTATTTGATGACCGGCATGAGCAAGGAAAACTCGACTTTACTTTCTTACCGAAAAGACTAAAGACGACGGCAAAGATCAAAAGCTACTGCCAATCCCAGAAATCAAACAAGAGACGAAACCAATGTTTCGACCTAGACTGGACGGCAAAACAGATTGATCTTAAGTTAAAAAGAATTTCGCAAGCCATCCTAAGCTCGACTAAAGATGGCAAAGGCCCCGACATAGTTGTTCTTCAGGAAATTGAAAATAAAGCCATGCTCGAAACCCTCAACCAAAAATATTTACAAGCTGCCGATTACAGAACCTCAATCCTTCTCGAAGGCGAAGACCCGAGAGGAATCGATGTTGCAGTACTCAGTCGTTTCCCAGAAAAGTCCGCGGCAATCCTCCACAATATTCCCTTTAGATCCCTTAAAAAAAATAAACTGCGGAAGTCGCGCGGTATTCTTGAAGCATCCTTGCTCGGTCCTAAAAAGACTTCTGTTATTGTTTTCGCTCTTCATTTCCCAGCACCCTACCACCCCACCTCTTTAAGACAACAAGCAATAAAGTTCCTCGATCAACTCGCTGGAAAGAAAACTAAAGAGGAGATCATTATTGCTGCCGGAGATTTTAATATCTCCCTTGAAGAGGAGAAAAACTATCGTCTCTATGCGGAAGGATTGTCACAAAACTGGTGGGTCAGTCATCTTGTAGGCTGTCAAATGTGTCGGGGGACTTACTATTATGAACCCAAAAAAGAATGGTCGTTTCTTGATGCCATCCTACTTTTTAAAACACAGCTAAAGCGCAAAAATCAGTGGAAGATTGACCCTTCTTCAGTCAAACTTGTCGATCACCTGCCCTTTCAAATAGACAAAGACCGGCGACCTCTTTCGTTTTCTGAGAAAAGCGGTGTTTCCGATCATTTTCCTTTATTTCTCGAGCTTTCAACTCATCAAAAGTCGCTAAAAAAGCGACAATCCTCTCAAAAAGCTAAATTCTTTGACAAATAATTTCAGAAGCTTAGACTCTTGTTGTTGATAGCCTATGGGCTTCTAGGTGATGATTTGAACATTACTCATGCAGAGGAGCGTGCTTATTGAAAAAACTTGTAATCGCAATCTTATTGATTTTAATTAATTTCGGTATGTTTTGGCAGACCACCGGATTCGATTTGATTTGGAAAGACAAAAAAATTGTCGAGTTGCACTCCAGGCAAGATTCTTCTTCTCTTAAACAAATCAGTCAATTTTGGATTGCCCCGCAAGATTCAGTTTACATGCCTCTAAGCAAGACCGTCTTCGCCCTTCTCATCCCTCAAAATGCTTTGCAAAGCGTCGAAAGCCAGAAAAACATCGCTAAAAAACTCCACATGACCAACCTCATGCTTCACAGCTTGAGCACCATCATCGTGTTCCTGATCTTAAATCTAATCTTTCAAAAAGCCATTGCTAGTGGTATCGGAGCGCTGCTTTTTGCTATTCATCCTCTACAAGTTGAGACGATAGTAGCAGCATCAAATCTGCCTTTTATTCTAGGTAGCTGCTTTGCTCTGTACGCTCTATATCAGTACCTTATATATTCAAAAAAACTTGATTCCCCAAGTCGCTTTGAAAGAAAAAGTTTTCGAAATTACTACATGGCAACAATTAGCTACATTTTAGCCGTTTTCGCTTTTCCGACGGCAATATTGACACCCCAGTTTACAACAAACCAGTGCCATAGAAACAGCTGTCCCCATCCTCAGCCGACCTTTAATAGCGGCTGATGCTATTTTTTTCTATCTATTTAAGTTTTTCGCTCCATTGGCAATTGGACCGGATTACGGACGCTCTCCAGGGTTTGTTTTCGATCAATGGTGGGGCTATTTGACTTGGATTGTACCTCTTACGATTACTATATTTTTAGCTTATTGGCGCGAATCTGCGAGAAGTTGGTATGCCGCTTCATTTGCAACCTTTGTCATTTTTCTTGCTCCTTTTTTAGGACTTCTGCCTTTCGAAGCACAAGAGTCATCGACTGTTGCCAATAGGTACGTTTATTTAGCAACCTTCGGAGGGGCTTTTGCGCTTTCTTACGGTTTTTCTATGGCGAAACAACTCACCCTCCCCGTTGTAAGCCTAGCCGTTCTGGGGGTATTCGGATATTTAAGTGCTCAACAGCTTCAGGTTTGGAAAAATGACCAGATACTTTGGCAACATTCTTTGGCCATTCACCCACACAGTCCAATTGCACACAAGATTCTAGCAGATAACTATCGACTTCAGGGAAACAATAAGAAGGCTAAGGAACATTACAGTAAAGTCCTGATCGCCAACCAAACAAATATTGATAGTCATTTTTTTCTTGGCGAAATCGAAAGACAGCTAGGCAACTTTAAGACTGCTCGCGAACACTACAATAGCGTCTTAACATAAAGTCCCAACCACTCGCAGGCCCATCACAGCCTCGGCCTTGTACTCGTAGAGCTCGGAAAAAAACAAGAGGCGATCACTCATTTTGACAAGGCTGTTGCTCTTAACCCTAACAAACCAGAGTTTTTTGAAAGCCTCGGAAAATCATATGTGGAAATGAAAAGATACAAAGTTGCCGCCGAGAAGCTTCAAAAAGCTTTGCAACTTGCACAAGACCAAGAAAGTTTCAAGCCTGCTGAAACCTATGCTTTACTTGGTCTGAGCTACACTCACTTAAACAATGAAACGCAATCAAAGTTTTTCCTCGAAAAGGCGCTTAGTCTCGATCCCAACAATATCGAAGCGCATCGGATTTTAGCAGAGGCTTATTTTAGACAGAACGAATGGGAAACGGCCAGAGAACATTATCAAAAAGCAGCCGAAAAAATCACCGACGATCCTATGCTCTATCACAACCTTGGCGTCATTTTAACCCGACAAAAAGAATATCCTAGAGCGGTAGAAATCCTCAATAAATCTCTAGAGTTAAGACCTAACCAAGCACAGGTCATGACTGATCTTGGCAAAGCACTCTTTCATCAAAGAAAGTTATTGGAGGCGAAAAAGACACTCGAAGAAGCACTTAATTTAAATGCTAAAAACGGAGATGCACTGTTTCTCTTAGGTGACATCGCTCGATGGCGCGGTAAGAAAGATGTCGCTCTGTCTTATTACTACCGCACCATTCGCATAGACTCCACTCATGCAGATGCTCATTACCGGCTCGGTAATTATTTCGTCAGTAAAGATAAGATCAAACAAGGAATTTATCATTATAGGCTAGCGCTTAAAAAAAACCCTGATGATAACCGTGTTAAGTACCGACTTAGACGTGCTGAAAAAGAACTTAAATCGGTCAATTAGTCGAGCGTGCAAAACGTCTAATCTCTGCGTTGTCTTCGTCGATTGCTTCTTGCTGTACCGTATGTACAATCTGCGTCGCAATGAAGTGTTTTTCACGATCGATAAATTAGCAATCCGTGTGAAGGGAAATGCCACAATAATAAGGCATTTCCCTCCATTCATTGGTTATTCACAGATCTTTCTACCAGAACGATCCTTACCGGTTTCAGTCAAACCAGCTCGACAAGAGCACTCCCCCGTTTGATTATTGGGTGAGGTTCCTGCGCTACAAGACCAAACACAGCGCCCATCATCGGTTAAAACGTGATAAGGCTGTGCCGCCTGTGAGTAAAGTTGTTGGCAAAGATCACGAGCTTCAAGATTAACAGTCAGCTTTTTAACCACGCAGCTGCTACCGTCTTTTTCTGCAGACATAACATTTTCATAAACATACATATCCGGTTTAGCGCCGCTTAAATCAATGTGAAAACCAGCATTTACAGCCTCTGGCTTCGGGTGCCCTTGACCAAGACGGTTTTCGTAAACTTTAAACTCGACGCCTCTGACAGTTGTATTATCAGGATAGTTTAGTTTGACAGAAAGAAGACTATTGTCATCTGAAGAAATCGAAAATGGCTTTTGCAAGTCACAGATAGCTTCGTCTTCATTATCGACTGAGACTTGAATACGGTATTTGTTACTTTGAACGGTCACACCCTCTTCAAATTCTGCATTAAACGAGCTCTGAAGAACAGCCCCAGCAAAACCCAACGTCGTTCTGAATCGCCACTCACCGCCCATCGTATCTTTGTAAATATCGCCACCGTTGGCTGTCAAAGTCGTGATTGTCGATGAGTTTGCTTCTCTAAAAGAGACAGACTTATAGGTAATACCATTGCAAGACATACTTGAATAGACATCACCACTCGCACCTTCAACCTTCCAATCTGGATCTTGACAACCCGTGAAGCTACCTTCAATCGCTGTAATTTCAAGATTCACGCCGGCAAGCGCAAGACCGCCATTTGGTTGGCTAATCTCGACATGAAATCCTTGTCTGGCTTGTGATCTTGAGTTGACCTGTTCTGCTCCCTGACAGGAAACAAAAAATACTCCTAGTCCTAAGATGATTCCCCTTTTTAGCATAGTACCTCCAAAAAATTTAATTTGCTTATTTCTGGCTTAAAACACCCCCAATAATACAGAAAACCCACCCCTCCCCTTTACTATGTGCGCGAACGAAAAGCTGGCCTGACCGATGTCAACCAGGTGAAGACAATTATTATGGGCCAATGGGCTGAAGGAGGTATCGACAAACAGTTTTGATAAAATAAATTTTGTACTGATTTGATTATTATTTCGGTCGTTTAAACAAAAATGAGAAAGGCGTGAAGTCACTATTGAGAAAGCTTAGAGCCGGCCGAAAAACCGGCTCGTGATGGTCTGAAAAAAATTTCAATTCAAGTCGATGCACCCATGTCTCTCAGAGGAAAGCGGCGTACCCTTTTACCTGTCGCATCAGCATAAGCGTTGATGATTGCAGGAAAGAGAGGAGGGACACCAGGCTCACCGATTCCACTCGGTTCAGCCGCCCCTTCAACTATGCTCACCTCAATCTCCGGCATCTCACTCATTCTAAGAACAGGGTAATCGTGGAAGTTAGATTGAACGACCTTTCCAAACTGTAGCTTTAGGTCTTGATGCAGAGCTGCAGAAAGAGCAAATCCAA
>CAZBDM010000338.1:2652-5572 GCA_964490675.1 uncultured Oligoflexales bacterium | reverse complement strand
CGTGTGACTAAAGAAGAAGCTTATCAAGCCTTTCTTTCTGCACTCAATATTCTTAGTTACACGACTGTTGAAACTGGCAAGATCATCAAAATCCTTCCCGTTAGGAAAGCCGTAAAAGGCAATCTTAAAACATTTATGGGTTCTAGCTGGACGCCAAGAACCGATGAAGTCATTACGCAAATCGTTCCCCTACGATATATCGATGCCAAGTCACTACGCACAACCCTTAGAAAGATCGTTTCGACCAACTCTCTGATGGCATACGAACCAACCAATACTCTGATCATTACCGATAGTGGTTTTAAGGTGAGACGAGTGCTTGATATTATTCAGCTTCTTGACGTACAGACGCAGCAGCCGAAGGTGGCAATCGTTCCGATTAAATACGGTGATTCAAAGTCGATTGCTGAAAAGGTCAAGACGCTTTATCAAGCTTCAACGGTGACCACAGGTAGAAAGACGACAAGGTCTTCTAAATATCATACGTACAAAATCCTTTCTGATGAGCGCACCAATTCTGTGATTATTTTTGGGCCGCCGCGTACGATCAGAGACGTTAAGGATCTTGTTAAGAAATTTGATGTTAGGCTAGATGATCCGTCCAGACAGTCGTCGATTCACGTGCGCCCTCTTGATTATGCGGACGCGAAAAAGCTTGCTTCGACTTTGTCGGCACTTGCCACGGCAGGAAAGAAAAAGACGTCTACGATTCGAAGAGTCACAACAAGAAGGACAAACAACAAAAAATCGACCACTTCGACACCTTCAACAGCTGATTTAGGGGAAGGTGTTAAAATTACCGCTGATGAATCAGCCAACGCACTTCTTATTACCGGTAGCCGGGCCGCTTATGAGGCGATTAATTCGATTGTCAGAAAGCTCGACGTGCGACGAGCGCAGGTCTTTGTTGAGGCCGATATTCTCGATGTCAACGTCGACAACGGATTTCGCTTTGGGACCTCGATTTTTGGGGGGTACGGCAACTCGGACGGTAGCGGAACTAAGTATATCACGGCTTGGGAAGCGGCTAATATGGGGCCGATTGTGACCGCAGGCGCCCTTGAGGATTCTGGAAGTAAGGCGGCGGCTGCAAAAAAAGTCGCTGGGTCTTTCGCCAACGATCTTTCGATTGGAATCTTATCTGGACAGAAAATTTCTGTTCCGGGTCTCGGGGAGTTCACGCCTGGTGCTTTGATTAAGCTTATCAAAAGTGACAGTAACACCAAGATTCTTTCCTCACCACATATCTTAACCGTCAACAATGAAGAAGCGGAGATTACCGTTGGACAGAAGATCTTCTTTCAGACGACTGAGTTTAACCCAGCTACGCAGACCTCTGCTCCAAAGGTGGAAAAGGAAGATGTCGACCTGACCCTCAATATTAAGCCAAACATTAGCTTTTCTAATTATGTGACGCTCAATATTAAAATTCAGGCGAACAGTCTTGCAGGCTCCAGTGCAGAGGGATTGCCAGGGGTCACCAAACGAAATACCAAACAAATTGTGACTGCCCGTAACGGTCAAACCGTCGTTATTTCGGGTCTTGTTGAAACGAGAAAAATTGAGACTTACCAAAAGATTCCCCTTCTCGGTGATATACCAATTATTGGCTGGCTGTTCAGAAACTCCAATATTCAAAATACCAAGAGCAATCTTATTATCTTTTTGACACCGCATATTATTCATGGTCCAAACGACTTAGCCGCTGTTTATAAAGCTAAGCTTGAAGATCGTGACGAATTTCTCGAGATGGTTTACGGTGAAGATGGCCTTAAAGATGACTTTTATAAAAAGCTGCCGACTCTTGAAGATGGAGCTTACCGGCCAGATGCTTACGATCAAATGGAAGAGAAAAAACGCTTAGAAATGCGCAAAAAGACCCTTAGAGATATGGGTTATACGAACGAAGAAATTTCAACAGTTCCATCTACTTCGATGCAGGAAACTGAGCTGACAGTGCCTGCTGCTCCTGAAAGCTTTGAAACAAGTGATGATGAACCTACAGGTGAAAGCGCTGTTCCTGAAGCGACCGAAGCCAACGGACAAGAAGGAAATGGCGACAGCGAAAATGGTGCCAACGCTGAGGAATAATTAATATGTCTGAAGAGGTCAACGACCAGTTAAAATCGGTAAGTATCCAGCCTATGAAGCCTGGTGAGCATCCTAAGTGGAGCAACTTACCAACTGTTAGCTTTCGCAAGCTGCAAAGAAAATCTCTCGGCCAAATTCTTGTCGAATCAAAAAGTATCACTGAAGATCAGTTGAAGGAGGCTCTTGATGCTCAGCAAGAATCCGAAAATCAAAAGCTTGGTGAGATTCTTGTTGAGAGAGAGATCATCAGTGAAGAGGAGATGCTACGAGCCCTTTCTTACCAGCTTGATCTGCCTTATTACGACAAATTACCGGTCAATGATATTGATCCTGGCTTGGTCGATAGTATTCCGATCCAGTTTTGTAAGGATAACCTCGTCATTCCAGTCGCAAGGGATGATTTTAACGTAACAGTCGCGGTTGCTGATCCACTTAACATCTTCCCGCTCGATGACTTACGATTGATACTTTCCACAAATATCAATATGATTGTAAGTTCTCCAGCTGTGATTAAAAACAGTATCAACCGTGTCTACGAAAGATCTAACGATGCTTCACAGAAAGCGATCGATGACTTAAGTGTTCCCAATGACATTGACGAAGAAGCAGATCTCGAAGAAACCCGCGACCTTCTTGAATCGTCTGATGACGAAAAGCCGATTATCCGTCTTGTAAACGCTCTTCTCGCTCGAGCCACCAAAGAGAGAGCTTCTGATATTCATATCGAACCCTACGAAAACGAAGTCATGGTGCGTTTTCGAATCGACGGTGTGCTGCACGACACCATGCAGGTACCAAAGAGATCTTTGGGCTCCCTCGTCTCACGGAT
>CAZBDM010000338.1:2155-2642 GCA_964490675.1 uncultured Oligoflexales bacterium | reverse complement strand
AAAGATTATCGGTAAGTTAAATATTGCCGAGAAAAGACTGCCGCAAGACGGCCGTATCGCCATTAAAGTTGCCGGTAAAGACATCGACGTACGACTTTCAGTCCTTCCGACTGCCCATGGAGAGCGTATCGTTATGCGTCTTCTTGATAAGTCTTCCGGTGCCAAGCGTCTTGATCAAATGGGTCTTGATCCTGATATCATGAATAAGTGGTTGAGCCTCATCGAAAAGAAACACGGCATCATTCTTGTTACTGGTCCAACCGGTTCTGGTAAAACGACGCTCCTTTATGCTTCGATCTTGCAGATCAATACAACCGATATCAATATTTTAACCATTGAAGATCCGGTGGAGTATCAGCTCGCTGGCATCGGGCAGATCGATGTGAAGTCAAAAATTGGACTAACTTTTGCGGCTGGACTGCGGGCCATCCTTCGACAGGATCCAAACGTCATTATGATTGGTGAGATTCGTGATGCTGAAACAGCC
>CAZBDM010000338.1:0-2145 GCA_964490675.1 uncultured Oligoflexales bacterium | reverse complement strand
GTCGTAAGCCGACCATTATTCTGGTGGGTGAGGCGCGGGACGCCGAAACCATTGCAGCATGCGGTGAAGCAAGCCTGACCGGTCACTTGGTCTTCTCGACGGTTCACACCAATGATACTGCTTCAACTGTGACACGTATGGGTGACTTAGGTGTGCAGCCTTTTCAAATTTCAACGGCTGTGCTTGGCGTTATGGCAACCCGTCTTCTTAGAACTCTTTGTCCGCTTTGCAAAGAAGGCTATGAGCCTTTAGAAAGTGAACTTGAGATGATGGGCCTCACTCGAGCTGATATCGCAGGTCAGAAGATTTACCGCGCTGGGCCTGGCTGCGAACGTTGTCTTGGTCAAGCTTACTCTGGACGAATGGCTGTCCATGAGTTACTAGTTTTTGATGATGATATCAGAGAAATGGTAATGAAGACCCAAGACTCTCAACAAATCAAAAAACTCGCGGTTGCGAAGGGAATGAAGTCGCTGCGTGACTCGGCCTTTCAAAAGGTTCTTGCCGGTCACACGTCGATGGAAGAAGCGATTCAAACCACCCAGACTGATGAATTATAAAGGTTAAGGCGTTGCCACTTTACGACTACAAAGGCTTCGATATGAAAACCGGCGCTGTCCGCAAGGGCAAGATCGAAGCCGATTCCGCCAAAGCTGCTCGTCAAAGATTAAAACAGCGAGACAAGATTATTGCCTCAGACGTCAAAGAGGAAAAGACCTCAAAAAAAGGCAGCAGCGGTGGTTCCTCGCAAGGTCTCTTTAAGAAAAAGGTAGGTATTTCAGACCTGATGGTGATGACAAGACAGTTTGCCACTTTGCAGAAAGCTCAGGTTCCCCTCGATGAATCGATCAGAGCTTTGACAGGACAGGTGGAGCATCCGCAGTTAAAAGCGATTCTTGCTGATATGAAAGATAGTATTTCAGAAGGTAAATCACTTGCAGACGCAGCTGGTGCTTACCCCAACGTCTTCAGTCGCCTTTATGTCAACATGGTACGTGCTGGTGAAAGCTCCGGTAACCTTGATGTCGTTCTTGATCGATTGGCTGCTTACCTTGAGTATCAGGTTAAGGTGAGGGGTCAAATCGTTTCGGCGATGGCTTATCCAGCGGTTATGATTCTGGCTTCTATCGGTGTCATTATCTTTCTTTTCGTTCAGATTGTACCACAGCTCCAGAAGCTCTTTGGTCAACTTAAAGTGAAGCTACCGGTGTTGACCGAAGTGATTTTTGGGTTCTCAGCCTTTTTGCAAGCTAACTGGCTGTTTATTCTGATCGGTTTGTGCATTGCTTATTTGTTGTTCACATACTGGTACAAAACCCCCGCTGGTAAAAGAAAGTTCGATTCTATGATTTTGAAAATGCCAGTACTCGGTGGCATCGTCACAAGAATGAACGTGTCTGGCTTCACAAGAACTCTTTCGACACTGCTCAGCTCAGGCGTGCCTATTATCGCGGCACTTGAAATCACCAAGAACACTATCGCCAATCAAATTCTTTCAGAAGTGGTCGATAACGCCAAGACTTCTGTTCAAGAAGGCGAAAGCCTTGGAATGACCATTGAAAAAAGTGGAGTTTTTCCGTCTCTGGTCTCACACATGATCAGGACCGGGGAAAGAACCGGCGAACTCGAACAAATGCTGGCGCACGTTTCTGAAGCTTACGATGCTGAGGTGGAGCGCAAGATATCTGCTATGATATCGGTCATCGAGCCTGTTATGATCATTGTTATGGGTGGAATCATTGTTGTCGTCGTTATTGCGATTCTGATACCTATGCTTTCGATCATGAGTCAAATACGCTAAACTGCAATTCTAAATGTTTTCCGCATTAAGGGAGTGAATTAAATGCTAGGAACTGTGACCTCTGAAGTAAATAGAATCAAAGCTATTTTGAGCCGCCCTTTCGGTGCTTCCCAAAAAGCCCACCAGTTGGGTATGACGCTTATCGAGATTCTTATCGTTATCGCTCTTCTCGCCGGACTGATGGGGATTCTCGCAACAAAGGTATTCGATATTTCTGACTCTGCCAAAGAAGATCAAGCGCGTCTTGCGATGGGTAAAATCGGTGAGAGCCTTAATTACTATAGAGCGCACAATAATCGGTATCCATCAGCCTATTTGTACCTGAATGAATTTTAGTTTGCCCT
>CAZBDM010000337.1:1184-5583 GCA_964490675.1 uncultured Oligoflexales bacterium | reverse complement strand
GGCGCCTATCCCATGCTTGGACAGTAGTTCCGCCTTCCGAATCAATCTTTTCAACTGTTGCGCTATTGAGAAAAGACGGCGCTCCACGAATCTGCACTGCAATGGGGGTATCGCCATCGCTTCTCAGTTTTGTGGTAAAAATCAGTGCCTTTTTTGGATCACCAGTGGCCTGTGCTTCGTATTCATACTTAACCGAAATCCACTCAACTCCGTAAGGAAAGTAAAGATCGTTTTTAGTCTGAACATTATCGACGATCAAATCTCCATCTGAATCCTGATCGAAAAGATCTAAAATTTCATCGCCATCGTCATCCCAGTCAAAGACGTTGACGATACCGTCATTATCAATGTCGGGGTCTTCGACGTTTTTGATTCCGTCATTGTCAATATCTGCCGTACTCTTAGGTTCAGCTAGTAAAAGCTTTTCCTCGTCAGATTCTTCAATAGCTGACTCATCATAAGAATCTCTAGGTTCAAGATCAGTTAAGCCTGTAAGTTGGACAAACGCAGACCCATCTGGAACACCGTCTTGATCTTGATCGTTGGAAAGGTCTTTCTGAAATTTGAGCCCAGTCTCAGATTGAAGGGTCACAATTTGGCCCTTGTTGATCAGGCGCGGTAAAGTTTTAGACTGAACCTTGAAGTATTGTCTAATCGTACCAACTGAAGTGCCCGGATGAGAAATGACTGCCCGCAGCACGTATGCAGACGAGATCAGGGCCATTGTGTAAGTTCTGTCAATGAAGAGATGTTTTAAAGTGAAGAGACCAGCAGTATCGACTTCCGCGACTGTTGCGACCTCCGAGCTTTTATCGATCATGGCCACAACCCATCCCGCCATCTCAGCTTGGCTACCCGTCTGGCTTGTGATCGATCCTAGAACATCTTCAGACTCACCAAGATCGACTCCTGAGCTTTCTTTTTGTCCAGGATTACCGCATCCACTCATGTTGAATAACGCTGCTGCGGTGATTAAGGCTATTTTTTTCATTACGCTCGTCACTTGTTTCCCTAACCCATCCTAGGTATGGTCACATTTTGGAGACTCCTGCTTCTCCTCTACATTGGTTCGGTCAAAGTCGTAAGGAGGTTTACTGAATCCGGTATTTCGTAAGTCTTATTAAGCATATAGAGCTTATACAATGGTGTCGATTTAGCTTTGGTTTTTTAATCTTTTTTGTGTTTTGAAAAATTTTTTTTAAGGGAAGACATTGCCCAAGGAAGCCGACTTCACTCATCGCAATGAAAGTTTTATTTGTGAATCTTGCGGGCGTCAGGTCCCACCACGCAAGAAGAGCTGTCGCAACCATTGCCCGTTTTGCCTTAGTTCCAAACATGTCGATATCAACCCCGGTGATCGCGCCAATTCTTGTGGCGGATTAATGAAGGCTATAGACTACGATTTAAATAGTAAAAAAGGTCTTGTGCTTATTTTTGAGTGCAGCCTTTGCGGATTTCGCGGTACCAATATTTCCGCTTACGAAGACGAGATCGAGCCCGATGATTACGATCTCATTCTAAAATTGAAACGATCTTAGGGGCGATCGCCCACATGGCATACCCAGGGCAATAGCCCATCGTGTCTCTCAAACCAGCGGACTCTGGTTATTTATTAATCAAAACTTGACTTTAGTTCACTAGAGCCCTAAATCCTTTAGGAAGATGGTGGAGATCTTCAAAGGTTTAGCGGGCTATCGCTGTTGGCTCGTCCAGCGGAGGAAAGTCCGGACTTCACAGGGCAGGATACTGGCTAACGGCCAGGCGGGGAAACCCGACGGAAAGTGCAGCAGAAAGCAAACAGCCTACCCACTCACGTGGCGGCAATGGTGAAACGGTGAGGTAAGAGCTCACCAGCAGTGTGGTGACATACTGGCTCGGCAAACCCTATTCGAAGCAAGACCAAGCAGGGAGTGCATTTTGCAGTGTCGGCCCGACACGTCCCGGGTAGGTCGCACGAGGCTTTTGGTAACAAAGGTCCCAGATGAATGATAGTCACCTTAGTCATTAGACTTAGGAACAAAATCCGGCTTATAGCTAGAGCGATGAAATCTCCATTATCTTCTCAGAAACTCTAAGGAATGATCATTCATGCCAAGTCAATACCGAAACGCTTTTGAAGAGGTTTCAAACCGTTTGAACCTCGATGTTAATCCGTTTGTACGAAAGCTCATCGAAGGCCAAGAAAACGGTAAAATTTCTGCTATCCAGGGGCCAATCATTGCCGAATGGAAGGGACGTTGGCGAGAAAAAATCGCAGCCCATTACGGTCTACCGGCTGACAGCTTTCAAGAGCTCATTTTGGAGATCGGCTGCCACAAGGGAAAAACCTTGATAGAAATGGCAGAGAAAAGGCCAAAGACTGCCTTTGTCGGGCTCGATATAACTTTCAAAAGAGTCGTCACTAGCGCAGAAAGAGCCTCCAAAAGAAATCTAAAAAACCTCTTCACAGCTCTTGCTAGCGCCAAACAACTCACTGAAATCTTTGATGAAGGTGAAATTTCAGGGGTCGTGGCATTCTTTCCCGACCCTTGGACGAAAAAGAAAAGTCAAAACCACCACCAACTCTTCTCCGAAGACTTTATTGCCACCTTAACAACGAGAATGCGTCCTGGTGGGTTCTTCTGGTTTAAAAGTGACAGTCTAAGCTACTTTGAAAGCGTCAAAAGACACTGCCAGCAGACCGGACTTGTCACTCCCGAAAAAAGGCAAGGAATTTATGCAGAAACCTACCAGTCAAGCTTCGAAAAACGCTTCACAGCGATGAAAATCCCCCACTTTGAAGGGGTTTGGGTAAATCCACCAGTGCATTAATAGCCCTGTACGTGGTATATCCGTCATTCTCCGTTGTGATATAATGATTTTATGACTGACCTCACAAAAAGAGGGGAACCTGAGTTACATATGACTGACAAAAAACCTAACTACCAGATGACCGAGAACGGTGTTTACACTATAAGTAAAGCCACTCAACAACCCAAATCCCCAACAACTCCCGATAACTTACTGAAGTTTGCCGAAGAAATTTGTAAGGTTGAGGTCAAAGCAAGAGCGTCGTCTAAAATCGAATCCAAACCAAGACCCTCAAGCCTCGCTGCTCTCGTTCACGGGAAGAAGCCAAAACTGAAAGGTCTTTTTGAAGATAAAGAGCAGAAAAGCGTCGCTTCTATCAAGAAATTCCCGGCAAGCGAGAATGGCTAGCATATCGTTAATTTAGCAGTGAGGATAAAGAAAAAAAGTTTGGACGATCACTCGCAAGAGATTTCCGTCAACATCCAATCAGCCGCCGACTTCCATGTAGACGAAGTCAAGATCAAAAACCTCGCGTCGAAGATTTGTAAGCTTCTCGGAGTCAGCAATTATTTGCTTGGGATCGAAATCGTTTCAGCTGAATATATAAAATCCTTAAATGCTTCCTATCGTCAAAAAGACAGTGTCACCGACGTTTTGTCTTTTCCTCAAATCAATTGGGATCAGCCTATTCTTATCGAGTCAGAAAAACTAGCACTGGTAACGGATAAGCTTTCAGGTCCGCCCCAGTCTCTTGGAGACATTGTGGTATGTCTCGATAAAGCAGCTGCTAATGCAATAGATATCGGGCAAAGTATTGACCGTGAATTTTGTTTTCTTCTCGTACACGGACTCTTGCACTTGTGTGGACACGACCATATTGAAAAGGAAGAAGAAACAGTGATGCTCGAACAGCAACGATCGATCATGACTCTATTAACCTCTCCAGACGATCAAATCCTTTGGTCTGAGTGTGTAAGCACTCAGGGAAAAGGCCACTAAAACATGCCCGATTTAGTCCTCACAGATGCTCATATCTACGGCCTATCAACAATTTTTGTTTGTTTGGTTTTATCTGCTTTTTTCTCGTCTGCAGAAACGGCAATTACTTCACTCGGCACCATGAAGGTCAAGCACCTTATCGAACAAAAAGGCAATGCCGTCAGACAACTCAACCTCTGGGCAAAACATCCTGGCCGCGTCCTAACAACCATTCTGGTTTTCAACAACGCCGTTAACATTCTCGGCGCATCGTTGGCTACTGCGGTTGCGACAGATTTTTTCGAGGACGGAGCCGTTGGAATTGCTACTGGTATCATTACTTTTCTGGTTCTCATTTTCGGTGAAATCATTCCTAAGTCATTTGCCAAAACACATGCTGAGGCTTGGGCCATTTTTTCCATGCGCCTCGTAAACATCATGTATTACTCTCTCTTTCCGGTTGTTATGGCACTATCGGGATTTGCTGAATGGGTCATTGGTGTCTTTTCAAAAGGCTCAAAGACTTCACCACTCATCACAGAGGACGAACTAGAGTTCATCGTCAACGAAAGTGAAAAAGCCGGCGTTATTGAACATCTTAAAAAAGAAATCATCGAGGGCGCTTTTGATT
>CAZBDM010000337.1:0-1174 GCA_964490675.1 uncultured Oligoflexales bacterium | reverse complement strand
CGAGACGCGTGTACGAGAAATCATGACGCCTCGTACTGATCTGGCGGCGGTCGAGGAGAATGATAGCCTTGAAGAGGTTATGGAACTCATCGTCAACACCGGTCATTCGCGTATCCCAGTCTACAAAGAGAACATCGACCATGTTGTCGGTATTGTACTTGCCAAAGATATTTTGACCCACACAATGAAGACACCAACAAAGAAGGTTACGGCTGCCAAAGATATTATGAGGGACGCTTTTTTTGTGCCGGAATCAAAAACAATCATGGAAGTCTTTAACGATCTAAAACGCACCAAAATACACATCGCAATTATCATCGACGAGTATGGCGGCACGGCTGGTATCGTGACGATGGAAGATATCCTTGAAGAAATCGTTGGTGAGATTCAAGATGAATTCGATGCTGAAGAAGCTGAAATTTTAGAGATTGACGATGGCATCTACGATGTTGCTGGTTCATGTAACATCGACGAGTTTCTCGAATATTTCAAACTCACCAGTGAAGATATGCCTGAAGATCAACCGGCAGAGGAATCGGAAACCTTAGGGGGATGGATGACTCAGCTGATCTCAGATATGCCAAAAACAGGCCAAAAAGTACAAGTGGCTCGCCTTAAAATGGAAGTTGTTGAGGTTGATCGTCACCGCATTGAACGCATCCGGGTGACAAAACTTCCTGGTAGCGATGGTCAAAAAACGCCCGAACGAGAATCTGTAGCAGATAGCGGCTAAAGCTTCAAACGGTGAGGTTTCGCCTTAACTTAATCATCGACTGGGCGGCCTCTTCGAGTCTTTTTGTCAGTGCTGGGCTTCCCGCAGCACTGTCCCTTAAGCTCTCATAAGCCAGGCGCCAGCGATCTAGATCACGACAAACCAAGATCATATCAGCGCCATTGGCAATCGCTTCAACGATTGCCTCTTTCCACGATGCTTCGTCTTCAGCAATCGCTCCCATCATCATATCGTCGGAGACCACAACACCTTTAAATCGCAACTCACCTCTCAAAAGGTCTCGCATAACCTTTGACGATAAGCTTGCTTCTTTATTTTCCAATGCGGGAAATATACTGTGAGAAATCATCACCATAGGGGCCAAGTTAAGCAATGCATTAAAAGGAATAAGCTCACGGTCTTTTAATGTCTGCCAATCGACAGCAATCGTCGCAGTACCAA
>CAZBDM010000336.1:0-5586 GCA_964490675.1 uncultured Oligoflexales bacterium | reverse complement strand
TGCCATCTTTTTTATCCTCCTCATGCCAATTCGTTATTTTTCTTTAAAACAGATCAATTCTTTGGGGAGTCCACTTGCGAGTTTTTGAGAGGTTAACCGAAGTTGAACTTCAAGCATTTCTTTTATAAGCTTTTCAAGTGGCTCGATATACTCCTGGTTTTTTAGGATATTTTGACAAATGTCTTTGACGATAATTTTTACAATTCTTTTTTGAAGAGGAAGGTGAATAAGAAAGGCATTCTCAGGATCGTTCTGGTAAACGTAGCAATTTTCACTCTGAGTTTTTTCATCAACCACGACAATCTTTTTTTCTTGGTGATCTCCTTGCAAGACTTCAAAGAGAAATCTTTGTTCACCACTTTGGAAAAAATCAAAAAATACTTTTGTGACTTTATATATAAGCTCATTGCTGACTTGGTAAGAGGCTGGCTGCATCCTCATAAGTTTAATATGACCACAGCCAATGCCAGAAGGCTCATTGAGTAACCTTATCTCTTTATCTGTCAACTTATGATTCTTCGAAAACGGATTAACTGCTTTTTTTGTTAACCATTCCATCGCATGTGTGTCGGTGTGGTAGTAAATATAGAGCTTTTTTTGAGTAAGGCTTTCAAGAAGAGTTTTTATGTCATCTTCAGTAATCCTGTGATCGGAAACTTTTTCGGCTGCCGCCAGTGCTGTCAGGATAATCGCCATACTGCCGCCAGCACTGGAGAAACGAGGTAGTGATGAGCGTCCATCAATGCATGTGCATGGTAAAGATGTTAGGGCGTCTTCTTTGCTAGAGATTTTAAACCGCAATTCAGTCATGGTATCCTCCTCACCTCTGTTAATGCAAGGCCGAGGCCAAATCAAATTACTTTTTGATATTAGGAAGTTATGTCGCTTGTTTCATGAAATGTTTTATTTGGTGTCACATGTGTTGATACGTCAATTGTCCCGAAACAAGGGTGTGCATGAGGTGGGCTCAGTACTTTTTTGAAGATTCGACAAAGAAATTCCAAGTAGTCGGATTGGTATTTCGGTTGCATCGGTTTTTTCCATCAATTGCTTGGCGGTTGTAAAAATCGTTTCAACATCATTAGTCGACAAAACACGAGTCTGGCTTCGTGTCACCATCTTAAAGTCATTATACTTGACTTTGAGGGTGATCGTTTTACCGGTTAAAGACTTGCTTTTCAAACGCTTTGCGACTTGCATGGAAATCCTTGCAATCTCGGTTAATAGATCTTTTTCATCGACGAGATCCTTTTGAAAGGTATCTTCATGCCCAATCGATTTTCGGTCGCTTCGTGGTTTTACTTGGCGGTCGTCGATCCCCTGACAGCGCTGATAAAGCCATGAAGCGAGACGTGTCCCGAGTTTTGCTTTTAAATCATCAGGACTGACTGAAGTAATATCCCGGCAGTTAGAAAAACCAAGGCTTTTCAGTTTTGCTTCGGTCTTTGGTCCTACGCCGGGAATCTTGCGAATGCTAAGTGCTGAAACAAATGAGAACACTTGCTCGGGGGTAACGATGGTCAATCCGTCCGGTTTTCTAATATCAGAAGCGATCTTTGCAATAAGTTTGTTGGGACCCACCCCGGCAGAGGCTGTCAGGGACAGCTCCTTAAATATATCTTGACGAATGTGTTGGGCAATTTCGCGCGCATAAAGTCCAAGCTTATTTGAGGTTACATCTAAGTAGGCTTCATCAAGAGACAGTGGTTCAATGACATCGGTGTAGCGAAGAAAAACTTGGTGGATTTTTTCAGATGCTAATCGGTATTTTTCAAAGTTCGGTCTCATAAAAATCGCCTGCGGGCAAAGTCTTCCGGCTCTGCTTGAAGCCATGGCCGAATGAATCCCGTAACTCCTTGCGAGATAATTTGCAGTACAAACGACTCCGCGGCTATTTGGCGGCCCTCCGACAATGACCGGTTTGTCTCTTATGGCAGGATTGTCTCTCATTTCAACGGCAGCGTAGAAACAATCCATGTCGATATGGATGATTTTGCGCTCGAGGAGCGAGGGGTGAACGGGTCTGTCCTGGGTGGATTTTGTCAAAGCAAAAACGTTTCCCAAAAAAAAGTGTTAAATTCGCACCAAATTATAATTTATCAAAATTTACAATAGCTTAAGTAGAATAAAACTTTTCAGAATTACCTGAGAAATACTCATAACGCGTTTAATTTTAGACGATTTTTCCGATAAAGACCACGTGGACGTTAATTGCTGATTTGTGGATGTTGAAATGTTTAGTAAAGTTGAGTTAAAGGCAATCCTACTTTTTTCCCTGGCGCTGCAAGCCTGCAGTAATTCAAATCCGGCTGTTATGGGAAGTTGCGTAAGTACGGTCAGTGTCAAAGAACAATTAAACTTCGAGCTTTCTGAAATTCAGTCGATCGGTGGATATATCGAAATCGACTATGGTTCGACAAAGCCTCCTCATAAAGATAGTTCGATCGAAAAATGTTCAGTATTCGTCGAGTTTGATCGCGATGAGGAAGATGAAGGGTTTTACCCAGTTACTCTATGGTCGGCAAAGCACTGCGTCGCTGAAGCGTACGCACAGTCGATGAGTCTTCATTTTCAGATGCGCAGTGACACATCTGCTACAAATCTTGTTGGTCAGACTAAAGTATATCGAGGTAAGGAACGATTTCAGGTTGATATTCTATCGAAGTTTCGCGCCTTAAAAGAAAACGATCCAGTTGGTTACGGTGCCTTTGCAAGATACTATGATACTTACAAAGTGATGGATCCTCGTCGTATCTTCGAAGTCCGGCAGTGGGCCTTAGAAACGGCAGATGCATCTGGCAACGGAAAACCATTGCTTGCAAATGACAAAGCTCACTTTCCTGATTTTGAAATTTATGAAAGCTATAAAAGAGAGATCGAGAGTCAAAAAGCAGAACACCTCAAACAAATGCAAGCTAAGCTTGGCAGCTTGCCTGAGGATTTTGAGGCTAAACCTCTGTGTTTTTATCGAGACGTAAACGAAGAAAATAAAGACACAAATCAAAAGATCTGTTTTTTACATGGCGATTTGGCAGCTTATAAAGCAAAGCTTGCCGCTGATTCTTTTACTGACAGCTTAGCTAAACTGCAAAAAGATAAAATGCTGACGGCCAGAACCTCTAATCCACATCTTTCAGAATGGGCTAGAAACAACTCAGGGTCAGGTATGAGAGCTGTTGGTATTGGACAAGAATGGAAGGATTATTTTAGAGAAGAACCTAACGTCATTGCGCTTGGGGCCGCTGGTAGATGTGCGCGCGATAGAAATACTTCTTGTCCTGATATTTCTAAAGTGACAAGGATCTTTCTTGGAGCGGCAGCACCGGTCAACAGTGAGTTTGCTCTCGTCCATCATTTGGAAGCCGTTTTGAAGAGAATAAGACTCTGGAAGCAGTTGACCAGTGAAATTTTAAAGGAAGTCAGTACTGCTGACCTTTTGATGCACACCAACCTCAAAAAAGCCAGGTCAACCGGTGCTCAATTAGCGGTTTATGAAGAGATACCGATGTCAAAAGTTTACTCTCTAAGTGACAAAGACAGACTAAGAAATATTTCTGACGGCTTTGTCCTTGATAATAAGCAAAACAACTTTAGCTTCTACAAAACCGATAGTGGGACGATTGTTACCGTTGCAGGCATCATCCCCCTTGTTGCCTTGTCAACCGTAGATAATGAAGATGCTTCTGGTGGACCACCCGCTCGCATTCCAGAACGTGGTGATGAGATGCCTGAAGATACTATCCTTGCAGATGACATGAGTGATTATCCAAGTATCTCTGCGGATAATGACGGTACTCCTGGAAGCGTCATGAATGCTGGTGAAGCAGGTGGCTCTGAGGACCAGGCTAACGGCGATCCTTTATCAGGAGAGGTTAATGAAGACTCAATGACAACAAGAACCGGCCCTTATGGATCCACTTCAGGAAACGAAGACGATCTAAAAGCTGGTGGTAGTGACCGGCAAGACCCTTCGACGGCCAATAATGGGCAAGCCGGCAGCGGTTGCTAGTCCAAAAAAACTATATTAAAACCCTGAATAAATTAATTAAATCGAGATTTCTTCAGTCACAAAATTTTTTTCCGATACAGACATGGGATAATTCATGTTTAGTTTCGGAATGATCGTATGCGGTTCTTATTTCTGTTTTTTGTGGCAACGAGTTTGACGGCATTATCGTGCCGAAGTAGCACTCCTCAAAGCGGAGCATGTGTCAAGACGGTCGCAGGCGAATTGGATGCCAAAACGACTGAAGATCAATCGATCGGTGGATATTTAGAGATTGAATATGACACCTCACTATCTCACGACCCTGTTTCTCCAAAGTATTGTTCTGTATTTGCGCAATTTAATGATGATCTTCCTGATGCGGAAGGAAACTACCCGGTGACCTTTTGGACGGCTAAGCATTGTCTCAATATTTCTTATGCAAAACAAATTTCATTTTGGTGGCAGAAGAGAATCTCTCATCCACAGCTAAAAGTACAGCCTGTTAACAGCGTGAGGGGACGCTCGCAAGTTTACGATCATTCGAAAGTACGTATCGATGTTTTGACAAAAATGCTTGAAATAAAGGAGCAATCGTCTCCTGTAGCCTTTCAAAAATTTGCTAAGCTCTATGAAGAGTTTAAAGACTTAACCCCGGAAGAAATGGAAGCTCGTTATGATTGGGGAAAGAAAACACCTGATCCATTTGATCCTCAGAAAGTCATGATTCCGGATGATCAAGAGCAGCTTCCTTTGATGAAAGCTTATCACGAATACATTGGAGACGCGGAAGGTTTGACGGCGGAACAGAAGGCATTGAGCATTGCCGGGCAACGTGAAAAAACGAGTTCGGGAAAGAGTCTTTGTTTCGATCGAGGTAACTTCGAAGGTGTTGATCGTAAAACGCAGAAAGTATGTTTCATTCACGCAGATCTGGCCGCCTATGTTGGTTCAATCAGATTACGTTCCCCAGAAGACGATGAATTGATCGAAGATCTGAAACTTCAAGTGGCGAAAACAAGAAAACTTGCTTCCAGCAGTTATATCAACGAACTTGAAAGTAAGGTGAATGTTGATTTTATGCAGTCTAAAGACTCATTTCTTTATGCCAATGATGCTTGGCGTAATCATTTTGTCAGAGAACATCGCTACACTGCTCTCGCCGCCTACACTCAGTGTTATTTACAGGCGAAAGCTTCTTTTATGACCTTATTCGATGACGGCAGCTTTGCTCCTACAGGTAGCGAGGGGGGTGATCCAGCAGCGGGACTTTGTCCTAGTCAAAAGTTGATTGGTGAGAAGTTTGACATTTCTGTTTTAAAAGCTGGGTCGGAAGATCAACTGGACTTTGCTCTTCTCATGCAATTTGACATTACTCTTGATCGCATCAACCTCTGGAGACAAATTAGAAAAAGCAGTCTAAGTGAAGAAAAGGCTGAGAGAAATCTATTCTTTCATACTAATTATCAAAAGAACCCCCTAAGAATTAATGATGCTAGTTACGAACGCGTTGCTCTTTCTGAAATCTATTCATCTGTATTTCAACGTATAGATGATGGTCTGGTTGCTATGAATAACAAGGCAAAAGTCACTTTTCACCA
>CAZBDM010000335.1:4400-5587 GCA_964490675.1 uncultured Oligoflexales bacterium | reverse complement strand
GCTGCGAGGCAACTGCCGATAGTTCGCCAGCCTCTCGCAGAAGATTAGGCTGAGTACTGATCTTTTCTGTCATGTCCTCTAAGATTTTTGACTGTTGGGCAAGTGTCTCGATTAAGTCAACGATTAGCTCAATTGTGAGTGTTTCTTTAATCATCGCCATGTCCTCCGCTTTGTTGTGTGATATCGGCCAGTCTATCGATTCAAATGCACCATAGTGATTGTTAAAGTCAGCTAACTGGCCAAAATGCACCTCGTACCGACAAAGAAGCAAAAACTAGTCCAATCTGATAGAATGAAGAGTGCACCAACGTGAAGTTCTTTTATTATCTGAACAAAAAGCGAGTTTTTGTTGATTAGAGTGATTCTTTGGAAAATCGGTTCTGAACTAGCTCACGCTCGACGACTTTTTGCTCCTCAGCCGGAGAAAAAGACTTACTACTTCGCTTTTGGGGCGAACTTAAGCAGGGATGTTTTAAAAAGACGAAAGATAAAGGTTTTTGAAGAATCGGACTATTGTCTTGAAGACGCCCGTCTGAAGTTTACGCGGCATGGTTTCTACAAGGACCATGGTTTTGCCTCTGCCGATCCTCATCCGGGGGGAAGGGTCTTTGGAAAGATATACCTGATTTTTGAAAGTGATGCCAAACGCATGGATTATTTCGAAGGAGTTCCCTTTCTTAAAGCACACGAGAAAGTTTTCAAAGAAGAAGACGGCCGTCGCTTTTTTTACTATCGCACAAGCCTAGCAATTGACGGTTTAAAGCCGACCGACGAGTATCTCAGCTATATCATTCAAGCCTATGAACGAATGCAAGAAATCCCAGAAGACTATCTTGATGATCTTAAACAGATATCAACCCTTAAAGAATTGCGACCGTTGGATCGTGCCAATCTATTTATTACTAGAATAGAAAGATGGCCTAGAGTGTGTTGGCCCCTGCTTATTTTTTACGAACGCGTGTTACAAAGAATGGTTAGGTTTACATGGAACAAATCGATCGTGCAGTGGATGATAAAGGTCGATGATTAGTGGCTGACCCTTAGTTCTGCCTGTAAATATAAAGGAAACCAAAGCAATCAAAACTTTCTCATAATCTAAAATGATTGCGAGAATAAGCAGCCCCAATTATTTAGGGGCGATAATATGGATAAGCTCCTGGAGCTGGGCTGTACCATCTGTGATGAGG
>CAZBDM010000335.1:0-4390 GCA_964490675.1 uncultured Oligoflexales bacterium | reverse complement strand
GTGTTGATTTTGAGAAGGGGGATATGATCGTCCCCAGCTTCGACCTCGTCGAACGTATTGTGGTACTGCCATCATTGGGCGCTCTTGTGAGTATTGTGGATGATTCGGGCCGGTCGGTGGTGCAACTCTCACGTGACCGAAACGAGCATGTCTCATCGTTCTTCTGATGGCGAAGGGAATAAAAGGGGGATCAATGGAGATAATATCTTCTCTTGGAGTAGGTGAGTCGGGTTGTGGCTGGTAGTGCGCCAGGCTCTTTTTGAAGTCGTCTGGCATAATACTCATAAGAAATTGACCAAATGCCATAAGCTCCTCATCCTCATGCACTCTCATAGCGTTAACCAAAGTCTGCGAGAAAGCTTGCCCCCAGCGTGTTGGACAGGCTCTTCTCGGGCACTCTTCACTGGGGCCTTTAATCACCATGTATTTCATCATCTCGCCCATCAGTTCTTCATGCTTTTTCTTATGTGCTGCACTAAATTGTTCATCTGATTCGCCAGGACTGAGAGAAATGTTGAGACCTTTCATAAGGGTATAGAGGTTGTATGCCCCTTGGCTAGTGTGGATTATAGCCGGATCATCTTTAGGAAGGTCGTACCTAAAGACTGACCCAATAAAAATGGCATCTAAGAAAACAACTCTGTTGTCGTGGTCGACCTTACCGATGGTTTTCATAAAAGAGAGTGCGGCATCGAGATTAGAAAAGGTGTGATAAAGAAATCTTTCGAAAGCCATTTCGTTGCCGTCGGTAGTATTAGTTTGAGCCTGCCAACTAGTAGCAGCAACGTAAAAAGGAGTCGAAGGACTGAAGATCAAATGGCTGTGCCTTTCAGCAATAGCAGCGAAGGGTGTTATGATGGCGGGAGACCGATTCATCACATGGCTGAGTTGATGAAAAAGTCGACCATCGATGCGGTTGATCAGAAGGCGAGCGATTTCATCGTGCTCCTTTGCAAGTAGAATCATACTTTCAGCAACATGACGATCCATGAGCATGATTCCGCCCATGTCGTAGAGGATCGTTGGATTGTGGTTGATCGTCTTAACCATTTCAGCGCGTATTAAGGGGTTTCTAAAAGCGCAGTTCACTGCCTGTAATGTGTAACGAGGATCTGAAAGTACAGATCTCATCATGCGAGACATACACTGTTTCATGACTCCTTCGCTCATCCCTGCAGAGAGTGCATTTGCGAAAGGTCGAGCCATGTTCATAACATTCATGCCCGTTTGGGCTGGTCCTGATCCGCACATTTGCGTCATCATCGAGGCTTGTGCGCACATCGTTTCCATCGGCATGAGCATCACTTGTTGGGCACCACGAGCTCCCGTCTTCATCATTTCACCAGCCATTTTCATGGGGTTGAAGAATGCAGTTGCTTTTTGGGGAAAAAGACCAAATACGAACAAGGCCAAAGATAAAATTTTACTGTGCATCATGGAGGCAATTGCCCTAAATAGTTAACTTTTATGGTCGATCGGTTGTTGTCGAGAATTAGGATTAAATCAACACTGCTCGGCTTCTAACAAAAATCCACAGTCGCTAGAAGTTAAATTCTATTAAATTCTTACTGTTTTGTTGGATTTCTGGTGCTTGTAGGCGTGTTGTGTTTAAATGTTGAACAGGCAATGCTGTGGTTTCGTGATAAACTTAAACAATCAATAAAACTAATCTTTTTGGGTGCATCGTGGGTAAATCAGTCTGGACTCAGTCTTATATTGATCAGTGTAAGAAAAAGGTTCGGTCGGAAACGACGTTACCGGAGTACAAAGAAGATCCGGATCAAAAGCTAAGGTATCTTCTCGCTCGTATTGACGCTTGTGAAAATCAGCCAACGGTCGACAGTCAGATTCTTCAGTACATCTACATTATGTCATGTTTGGTTCATCATGAGCGTTACGGTGGATTAAGTGCAGCGCAAGTGACGCGTTTAACAAAGACGGCTGAAAGTTTATTGCGTGTCAATGGTGTGAAGAAGGGTTCATCAAAGCTTTCTTTTCTCTACGGTGAGCTTCACCTGGTAAGAAGCCAAATCCATCGTAAGTACGGTGAACATTGGCCGGCCGCATGGGAACAACAGATGGGTATTTTAGCTTCAAGAGCTTCGCTTGTTGGTGGCGAAGCTTTTCAAACCCTTGCTTATGCGGGACGAGCCTTGCGGCTTGGAGCGGCCAGAGTAGCGATAAAAGAATACCATCATGCTTTGTCTCTAGATTTAAAAGGTAAACAAAAGCACCTGGCCGAGATTGGTATCATTAGAAGTCTTAGATTGAGTGGCAAGGCTGACGAAGCAAGATGTTATCTCAATTCTTTGACTGAAATTGAGCGTTACGCTGCGCCAGAGCAGAAAGAAATAGAGTGGGAAAGGTTCATACTTGAAGCGATTGAGACATCAGATCTTTCTCGTTTGATTAAGTCAGTCAAAAAGAACGGTCTTCATAACGAGGCTTCTTATATTTGTGAGTGTTTCTTTTGGTCGGCAGCCTTCAGCCAAACTGATTGGCTAAAGAGGACTTTGAAGTTAAAAAATATCGCTCGTCAAAAAAAGCTATTGTCACAAAAGACCGACCGTTTTTTTGAATCGGGGATTATGCTGGAAAGATGTTACGACTACGACTATCCACTAGCGACGAGATATGACTTTCTCAATAGTGTTGTACTCAGGGCGAGCTCTCTTTTGACGATCGACAAAGAACTTCTCGTTTGGGCCGCTACCAGTCGCTGGCTAGCGAGAAGTAAATCGTTTAAACTTGCCGTTCTGACACTTAATGAGTATAGCGCTCTTTCTTATAGATTAAGTGATGGACAAACAAATGACGTGCTAAAGATCATGGACGATCTTCTGGATAAACCATGGTACAAGTCGGAAAGCTAGTTGAGTTGCTGAAGGATATTCAAATCTTGACGCGAAAAGCGGACCACTTGATGTTCGGTAATTTGATCAGATGGATCGACAACAAAGAGTTCGATGTAAAGCTCAGAAGGTTGGTCTTCATAGACCCAACATTGACCAAGTAGTGCTTGTTTGTTGATGAACTCTAGAGCTAGTTGTTTGTCATTAATGCGATCAGGTGGCAATATATTACGACTATCGTCTTTTAAAAGTAGAGATTGAAGAGTAGTAGGGACAGTATCTAGAGGGTTACAATAGAAATCAAGGGCGACAAATGTATTCTGCAAACAAAGCCCTTCTTTACCCAGCGCCGTATTGTCATCGTGACATTCAATTCTTGCCTCAAAATAATTCTGGTAAATGCCTAGTGATGGAAGTTCTCGTGTTTTTCTCGAACCGGTAAAATCGTCGACAAAAGCCTCCGACTCCAAAGAGGTGACTACACCGCCTAGATTATTAAGTGTAATATATGCTCTTGTGATTTTTCCTTGGTTTTGTTGGTAATCATCAGGACGTGTCGATAAGTAAATCTCATCCCCTGGTGAAGAGGAGAATTCCACCTTATAGAGCCCACTATCGTTAGTCTCAGTATATGCGATTTGTTGCGCTTGATTGCCGTCTTCTAGATTCCGAAAAACGAAGATAGCAATATTTTTGTCTGATTGTGCTTGCGGATTAGTCGCTTCTCCTTCAGCTCGATAACGATTATCACCTAGATAGCTGATTGAGATCTTATTTGAAGTGAGATAGCCAGGCATGCCTTCTCCTTCTTCGCTGGGGCGTCCGGTATCATCGGAGCCTCCACCCGTTGAAGAGGGTCTGAAGGTTTTTCCATCCGAGCTTGTTTGGCTGTTACTACTGTCAGTTGAATGAGACAGAAAATTTGCTTGGTTACAGGCACCCACTAGCAAAGCAGAAAGATAGAAGAGTTTTCGCAACATCAAAAGCATAGGTTTTCCCGGCTGGTTATCGGCCAGTATGCGGTAAAACTTAAGTTGAATCTAAAATAAGGTGTGATCTTTTAGTTGATTAACCTGACTTTGACATTATCGAGTTGCGGGGCTAAATCGTCAGGACTAATAAAAAGCCACTGCAGAAGATCGCGGTAGAATTTATATAGCGGGATATTTTCACCGATTTGCATCCTGAGACTTTCACGTTTCATTTTGAAGGCTCTGTGGCTTTCTTTTGTCAAATGGTCGCATTCAAGATAATAGGATTGTAGTGGCTGGATCTGGATTTCAAAAGTTGCATCCGCCCATTTAATCACAGATTTTATCGCATTCCAGCCGCTCAGCTTTTCTTGTTTTTTGGTGAGATAATCTTTTACTTCTAGTATCTCAAAGGTGCGGTTGCACTGCTCGTCTGGTAAAGATAGCTCTTGAAGAGTGTCAGGTGAAAATTGAATATCGCTGACCAGATCGTGTAGCCTGATGCAAGAGTCTTTCGAAGAAGAAACGATTTTTAAACCAAAAACGTCTTTTACGTATTTGCTCAAG
>CAZBDM010000334.1:2611-5592 GCA_964490675.1 uncultured Oligoflexales bacterium | reverse complement strand
AGACTGATTTTTCATAAGATTAAATAGTGATGAAGCCGTCACCAACAGCTTTTCACATTTCAATTCTTAACGATCAGAATCATTCTCTAAGAGGTATAACGTTTAGCTCTGATGGTGACCTTCTGATTTCTGGTTATTATGATACACTCACTAACAACACTGAATTCTTTATGACTAAGTTCTGGTACGAATCGTTAAGGTATTTGTAGGTCGTATTCTGAAAAGCTTGTCAGATCAGTTAAGCCGTCTTGAAAATCACCATTAGAGATGCGCAGTCGAATTCCATCCTGAGAAATAACAACGGTCATTGGAGATTTTCCCGTTAATATATCAAGATTTTCTTGATCAATAGAATCTTCAATTTCAAAGAAAGACCTTCCACGTTTTTGAATGTCCACCGCATCGTGTCCAAAGCTTCTAATCACCAATGCCTGCCACCAATAGTCGAATATAGTATTATTTTCGAAATTTATTGCAGCATCTACATCACCACTTCTGATACGGTTTCCATTGACGAGACTTCCGTAAACAGTCAGGTCTCCTGTTATCCTCCTAGACTGCAATCCCGATTGAACTTCTTTGAAGAAAGATATCATCTTCTCAGTTTCATCAAAACCCACTTGACGGGGTAAGTATTTTCTTCTTAAATTTACCCACTCAATAAAATCATTTACTGAAATCCGACTATCGCGAGCTCTATCTGCAAAAAATCGCGGGGTATCAATCGCAGCATGATCGAGGAGGTTAAAAAGCCTGAAGGAATCGCTTTGATCACCCGCAGATTTAAGATCAAAAAAATACCTGCCGATCACCTCGCGTAAATTATCTTTGGCACTTTGATCGAGTTGCTTTACACTTCTAAAAACTTCAATCCCATCACCATTTTCAATACGACCTCCTTTAAAAAATTGCGCTAATTTTTTTTGAAAATCTATAGGTAAAGCGCCCAATTCATCCATGATTGCTTCTATCAAAAAACTATTTAAGGAAGACAGCGACTCAATAACGCTACGCTTACATAAACCTCTCGAATCGGCAAAAAGGCTGGTCGGTAATTTAACCAACAAGATTGAACTTATCATTAATTTGGTAAGTAGCTTTTTCATAAGCTATAGTTTGATCCCAATAAATATTTTAGAGAAATTATCGAGTCTTTTGTTAATTTACTTGAGTTGAGATATGCCTTTAAAAGGCATCAAGAACACTCTGAAGGTGAGCTTACCTTGCAGGAATTATTATATTAATCGGCATTTTTTAAAAACTTTCAGGGTTTGAAGACCCTAAAAAGGAATGAATCGCCAAGCGGCTGATTAACCAATAAAAAGACAAGCCAACTGCCTTAAAAGATGGCTTGTCTCATTTTTGTCATTATGGGTAAAGCTCTTAGAGCTCGGTCCAAAAGTCTACAAGCACAGGCTTTTCATCAAGAATCACATCTATCGGGCCGTCTTCGCACTGAAGATCGGAAGTCTCTGCGACTACCGCTTCCTCTAGGCCTTTGGGACCTTTTTGTTTGACATATGAGATTAATGAAGCCACGGCTTCATTCAAAGTTTTTTCTGGCAAGGCTGTAATTTGAACGTTTGTCCCTTCTTGTGTTTCGTAATAAATATTCAATCCACTGTCTTCCACACATATTTTTGTCTCGATAACAGAACATATCTGATTGCAGGTCACTGTGGATGAATAAGCGTTTGTGGAAATGATTGCTAGAAAAAGGATTGCTAAAAGTCTCATGATTTCTCCCTGTAAGTCTCTATTCACAGATTTTCGTACCAAAGGTATATATGAGGACAATCTGTTCGATTCCTAATAAATTTTTTTTATGGATCATTTGCGAGGATCAATTTTAGTAAATTTGCTCAGGTAATAAGTGTTCAACGAAGCCAACACTAAGATCAGATAATTTTTACGCTTGATTTTTCGTCGATCGTGAAAAACGCCTTAGATCAAGGCGTCGAGGCGGTTGCGTCGCAGATAGTACATATAGTACAGCAAGGAGCACTCGACGAAAACAACGCAGATATTAGGCGTTTTGGACGCTCGACTCATTCATGATACAGTCAATCTCCAGCAGCGAAGAATGACGATATCGTAAAAAAGTTAGTTATTACTGACCATCGTAGTAAGAAATCTCAGGCTTAAGCGTCGCATCTTTTTCCAGCATCAACTGAGTGAGGGAATGCTTAACACTCTTTGGCGAGCCAACAGCGTTGAGTGTAATCCCCGAGAACTTAACTGAAAGACCAGGATCTTGACCGGCTTCGGGCTCGACTTCAAAAACCGGACAAAAGCGCATGGTTCTCTCATCGAAGCTAGAAATTGCGACTGTCTCTGAATCTCCGTCACCGACTTTGTTTGCGACAAGCTTCGCCTTTTTCGCGCCCACCAAAGTGGCTGAGATATTATCGGCTGTCCCAGGAGTGACTATGACTTCTCTGTTGAAGGTCACTTGCAAGCAGCCTCTGTTTTCTTCGCCCAAGTCGTCTGCTGCTAAAGAAACATTTGTATCGACAATTGCAAGTTTACTATCTGAGTCCTTTAGATCGACATAAATCGTATAAGCATCGTCGGTGAGAGAAAGGTCGTTAGCATGATGAAGCCCGATGACAACGGCTTGTCCTGATTTAAACTCGTTGCCTTTTTCAAGAGGAACGACAGTAAGATAATAGTTTCCACCAAGAACAAGTTGATCCGCTGGGAAGATAACACTACCTGCATCATTTGTTGCACCTGAAAGAGCGGTTAAACGAGTATTGAAGGGCGGAAGGAAATAATTATCGGAACGGTTACCACCATTAAGTTGCGTTCCGACCGCATTGCTACCCATAGGCTTGAGAAGAACCTTAGCGCCTTCTTGAGGAACACCGAGATGGTCGACAACCACTTTTAAGTCCTGCACTTCGGTGCCAACAGGGAAAAGTCTAATGTTAGCAATCGTTGTAGGATTTTGTCTTTTATCAGCATCGTAGGTTTGAGTG
>CAZBDM010000334.1:0-2601 GCA_964490675.1 uncultured Oligoflexales bacterium | reverse complement strand
TTTGACGATCAAACTGATAACGTCCGTTGATAAAAACAACACTTTCGAAGGGCTGGTAACCATCGATGTTTACGATGATAGGGAACTCCTCATCGACAGGGACGCCTGAAATAAAATACTCACCCATCATCATTTCTTTCGCTTCGTCTCCGCCAAATTGGCCAGCGCGTGCCACCGCTGATTTATGGGTACCATTAACCAGCATATTGATACCTTGGATGCCATCAGACCCAGGCAGCTCGATTCTTTCACCCGTCAGACCGTTAACAATCACCCCTTGGATGACTCCACGTGAACCATTAAGTCCATCTGATCCGTCTTTTGACTCTTCATCGAACATGCCGCAGCTCATGACAAGCAAAGACAAAGAAGCAACTAAAAGAGATGAAAGGTTTCGTCTTATTCTCATAAAGTCCGTCTCCATTATTGTTTAAAAATAAGAAGAGACACGATATACGCTTGTCACAACGAAACCAAGTAGAAATAAGACAATAAAACCTTTTGCTTTTGTGGCGTGAAAGCTTACCCGAGTCTTCCAAGAGACAACGATTGACAGCATGAACGACTCGAAGCATCATGAAGGAGTCGACAGCTTGCTTAAGAGTTGAAAATGTATAGATTTTTAGTTTTACTTTTACTGATAGCTTCGAACAATCTTTGGGCTGCCGCAAGCAAAGACATTCGTGCAGCGCATTCGATTGGCCAGCTCATCACTAAACAAGATACTTTTTTACCAGGCTCTCATATTGACGTCGGTCTTCTCGTTAAGTTGGACAAAGACTGGCATACCTATTGGCGCAACCCAGGTGACTCTGGTGCCGCGCCAATACTAAATTACACTCTTCCAGATGGCTTTCAGATATCTAAAATTAAATATGCGATTCCTGAGCGTATCATATTCCCACCGTTGGTGACCTTTGGCTATCATGGTGAAGTCTTGTTTGCTTCTCAAATCAAAATTCCTGCTTCTTACCACAAAGACAATCTCAAAATTTCTGTTGAAGCAGAATGGCTCGTTTGCCAAGAGGAGTGCATCCCAGCACTAGCAAGCTTTAACATTGATCTCGCTAAATCGGCAGATCAGTCATTAGTACTTTCAAATGAAGCGAAATATTTTGATACCTTTGACAGTCAAACCCCCAACAACATCGACGACCTCAAAGCCTATTTGAAGCCTGGCAGCGATGGTTACCAAATCAACATAATCACCGATCAGCCCCTATCGTGGATTGCTGAGGACTTCTTTCCCGATGCCGAGCAGTTTGTCTCGTTTGAAAAGCCGATCTTTCAAGCAGTTTCTGCAAACGAACTGAGCTTTACGGTTAAATCGACCCAACAAGCAAACTTACAAAGGTTAAGCGGCTTACTAACCATGAAAGAGCCCGAAAGTGGTCAACTTAAGGCTGTCGAACTTGTAGCTAAACTTGACAGGCAACCTTCGAGCTCTTCAACCCAACCGATTTCTTGGTCACTTAAATACCTATGGTTTGCTATATTGGGAGGACTCCTTCTTAACCTCATGCCTTGTGTCTTTCCTGTTATTTCGATAAAAATACTCAGCCTCTTAAAACAAAGATCTTTAGCTCCCATCGAGGTTCGTCTTCAGGCCATCGTCTATACACTCGGTGTCATTGTTTCCTTTGTCGCATTGGCTGGTCTCATCGTTATACTCAGAGAAAGTGGCTCTGCCGTCGGCTGGGGCTTTCAGCTGCAATCACCTTACTTCTTAAGCTTGTTGACAATTCTTTTTGTTGTCATCGCGGCAAACTTTTGGGGTGGCTTTGAAATGATCTTGCCGGGTAGCTCGATGGGACATTCCCTCACCCAAAAACAAGGCTTACTAGGATCTTTTTTTACTGGAGCTCTGGCCGTGGTCGCCGCCTCACCTTGCACAGCGCCTTTTATGGGAGCTGCCATCGGTGTCGCTTTTAGCCTCCCCTACGTTTATCTACTGATCGTCTTTACGGGTTTAGGCTTTGGAATGGGACTGCCTTTTCTGATCTTTGCCATCGCTCCTCAGCTCACGCGTTTTATGCCCAAGCCCGGCAAATGGATGACGACCTTTAGATCTCTCATGGCTTACCCGATTCTATTGACAGCCATCTGGTTTATTTGGCTTTTGGGTCAGGTGGCTGGTGATATGAGTATCGCTGCCGTCTTAACCACCCTTGTTGGGTTAGCCGCCTGCCTACGCGCATTCAGGGCCGCTGAATTCGGCAGTGGCAAAAGAAAGCTCATCGCTATCCTTGCTCTTATCATTTCTCTGTTAGGATCATACGCAGCTCGTTACACCCAAGAAGATGTCCGTTCGACAAGAAAAACCTCTCCTGCTCATAAAGATGAGATTGCATGGATTGATTTTTCACCCGAAAAACTTGCAGAACTGCGGGCTGTTGACCAACCGGTGTTTATTGACTTTACTGCTGATTGGTGTCTTACTTGCAAAGTCAATGAGAAGGTCACCTTTTCACAAAAGCGAGTCATAGACGAGATAAAGGCACGAAAGATTAAAATGATTAAAGCCGATTGGACCCGTAAAGACGAAAACATTACCAAGATTCTCAAACAGTACAATCGTGCCGGCGTGCCACTCATGGAGCT
>CAZBDM010000333.1:0-5593 GCA_964490675.1 uncultured Oligoflexales bacterium | reverse complement strand
GGCAATTGAGATTGAGCGGCTATTGGGGGTGAGGCGTCACTATGATCAGAATCGCTAGGTTCACTTCCAGGTTCTATTGTAGTGACAGCATTAGCATCTTGCCATTCTGCTGCATGGTTAAACTCTACAGTTTGACCACTAACAACGAACAAACCATGATCAGTGGCAAAGACTGTTTCAAGAACTCCCTCTATGTCAGACTCGTGAATACCTAACTTTTCGGCAATCTGTCGGACGTTTTTTAGAAATTTACTGGTTGCAGTTCTTCTTAGTTGACCGATCCTTTGAAATGATACGCCATATTGTTGTCCCATCTGTACGTCAGTGAGACTCTTGTCGTCTGGTGTGAGAAAAGAGTTGATAAAAATATGTCGTTCCCGGTCACTAAGGGGAGCGAGAGCTCCTTGCACAAGAGTGCTTCCTAAATCGACATCATTTTGCTCAGCTACTGAGTAATCAGGCTGCCAGCCAGCTCCTCCAGAAAGATAACTCTCAGGGGCAAAGTGATCGTCATCGTCACCAGAAGAGTGGAAGCTATAATTATTTCCATTTGCAATTATAAAATCTGCAGCAGCGTGTATATGATCTTCAGTGTAGTGTTGACCTCTAGCGACTTGGTTGATGCGAGACGTTGTAAGTCTCTGATTTTCACTGTCGATTTCATTTATCCTGAAGAGGTATCTTCTGACTAAGGCTTCTTGTATGACTGAAATGTCTGTTGGAGATAAAGGAAGCCGTAAATCACCTGAACCTAACTGTTCGATAAGATATGTTTGAATCACCCTCTCTCGGGTCGTAATGCCAACGAGCTCATCAGTACCCTCTCGGATCGCTGCAATTATTTCACTTCTGACATACACTCTAGCATAAGTGGAAAATCTCGCTCCTTGCTCGAGATTGAATTTGTCCAGTGCTTTTACTAGCCCTAGCATGCCTGCACTTACTAAATCATCTTGCAAGTCAGGATGTCGCTCCAAGACTGATCTGTGCCTTCTAACGGCACTAAGGACAAGGGGTCGGTGTGCAGTAATGATTGCATCACCACTTTGTCTATTGCCTTGTTGGTACTCCCGCCATAAACGCGCTTCGTCTTCGGCGCTTAAAAGATCACGTTTATCGGCCGAACGATCTCTTTGTTTTGGCTCTTCTTGGGTGCGTTCAACGGCTAAACCCGGTAACACTTGGACTTCACATTCCCTTAAGGTTTCTGGGTCTGAGAGTTCAGCGTTAGCTGTATGTGTTATATTGGCATAGAGCAACAACCAAACTATTGTGCGCATAAACGCTCATCCCTGCTTCAATTCTCTGATGAAATTTAAGAAATTTAGAAGACAATTTCGAATACAACGAAGGCTCTTTATTATTACTATTTTTATAATAAACGGTCAAATGATAATATTAATATAAATAACTAATAATTGTATGTGCTTTTATGAGCATTCAACTCCTAAACCCCCGATCTTCTGGGGTTGGCGTTCAAGATGTTGTAAAATTGGTAAGATTGAGGCCTGAGGAGATTAGATAAGATCCTAAGACTCGTTGTAAAAGCGTTGCCGGCTCTTACATAGCAGCAAACGGGTTTAGCGTTCTCTTCCCTTCAATCGACCCCCACCTCAAAGCTAGGTTCTCTCAGCATATGAGTGGTGAGCTCACAGTTGACAAACTCGACCTCGAGATTTCGTTCTGAAGTAATGAGATCAAAAAGACCCTGTAATTTGACGCTGATAAACTCCTGGATATCATGGCGCGCTCGGACTTTAATCTGCTTTTGGTTCGTTTGATTGGAGTAACGTACGAGCTCCCTCAGAAGATCGTGAGCTTCGGTCTCTGTCTTTCTCACTTTGGCAGTACCCTGACAATGCGGGCAAGGCTGCAGAAGAAGCTGCTCGAGGGATTCTGAGGTGCGTTTTCTTGTCATCTGGACAAGGCCAAGATCACTGACCTTTAGTACGTTGGTGCGAGAGCGGTCGGCTTTTAAGGCTTCGAGAAGCTTTTCGTAGACAATATCGCGATGCTCGAGGATTTCCATATCGATAAAATCTACAACGATGATGCCGCCAATATTTCTCAGACGGAGCTGCTCAACAATGACCTTAATCGCCTCTAGATTGGTCTTTAAAATGGTATCTTGAGCATTGGCATGTCCGACAAACTTTCCTGTGTTTACATCGAATGTCGTCAAAGCTTCCGTTTGATCAATGACAACAAACCCACCCGAGGGCATCTCGACTCTTCGGGCAAGGGCGCGTCCGATATCGATCTCGATACCGTAAACATCAAAAATTGGCACTGGTTTGCTGTAATAGGAGATCTTATCGAGCGCTTGCGGCATGTAATCTGACAGAAACTGTCTTAGTCCGTTAAAAACAATCTCGTTATCAACAACGATCTCTTCGACCTCTTCATCATAAAGATCGCGGGTGACTCTTTTGGCAAGGTCTAGCTCTTGAAAAAGCACTTCCGGTGGTGTCGAAATAGGGATCTTTTTAGAGATGATTTGCCAGTCTTTAATAAGAGTCCTTATATCTTCCTCAAGGACAGTCTTCTCTACGCCACTGGCGGCGGTTCTTATAATGACTCCCATTCCTTCCGGAACCAGTGCTTCAGCAACGGCTTTAAGCTGTTCGCGTTGTTGTTCATCTTCGATACGCCTGGAAATGCCGATATGAGGAAAATAAGGCATCAAAACAAGATAACGTCCTGGTAAGGTTAAAAACATACTCACCCGTGGACCCTTTGTTCCAAGAGCTTCTTTTGAAACCTGTACGATGATCTCTTGGCCGTCTTTTAAGACTTTCTCAATGGACGTCGGTGTGTTTTGAGGTTTTTTGTCATCACTGTCTTCAAGGTTTTCATAAGGGAGATACTCAGCGTTGGGGTCGATCACATCGCCACCGAATAAAAAGGCGGTGCGATTGAGACCTATATCTATAAAGGCCGAGTTCATACCAGGAAGAACCCGGCTGACCGTGCCTTTATAGATGTTTCCGACTAGCCTCTGCTTCGCATCTCTTTCAATAAACAGCTCGATGAGCTGACCGTCTTCAACTAGTGCAATCCTTGTTTCAGCAAGGTTAGAGTTAATTACGATTTTTTTATTCGCCATAATATCTCAAGCTCCTATCAGGAGTTTTTTACGATGTCGATGATACGGTCGCTGGCACCAAAAAATTGACCAAGATAGTTTAACATCTCTGAATGATTTTCCTCTAAACGAGTGGCGTTTTTTATCCACCAACTGGCACATTCCTGGCTGTTTCTAATGACCGCTGCCCTTTTTGCCTCGGTCATTGATACGGCTTCCGGACTTGTATGATAAAGCGGCCCAAATGCGACACCCAGTCCGTAAATTGCTGGTTCTAAGACATTGTGAACCCGGTAGTGAAGAGCTCCACCGACAAAAGCAAGCTCGCAACAACCGTAGAGTTCTGATAATATACCCATCTTATCGACAATGATGATATCGATTTGAGACTCACCGGTATTTCCAGATTCAAGATTTGAGTAGAGTGTCCAGCAAAGATTTTTCTTCTGACAGTGATCGGTCAATTTTTCAAGAGCTTCCGTGGTTGGCTGATGAAGAGCTATGACGAGTTGCCAAGCAAAATCGGCTTTATCATTTTTTATCTTGAGGTAAGCATCTATGACCGTTTCATAGTCCAGTGGCCAAGCACTCCCTACGATAAGTCTTTTATAGGGACCTAGTTGATCGAGGGTTTTTCTATAGGCGACTCGTTTGTCTTTAGTCTCTTCAAGGCGCTCTTTGACCCTATCAAACTTCGTATCACCAGCCGCGATGATCTTTTGGTTTTCTATAGCGAGTTGACCGTTAAAAAAGACCTGGTCTTCAGAATCTATGATAAAGACAAAGTCGACAAATCTAAGAAGTTTCATTTTAATCGATCGCGATAGCAAGCCTGACTGTTTGGAACTAGGCGCGCAGGCATTAATAAGACAAACTTTGGTTCTTTGCCAAGCTGAGCTTAAAAAGCCAGGCCAAAGTTCGTGTCTAACGATGACCGTTAAGGACGGGTCAAGGGTCTGAAAAATCTTCTTCCAGCTCCAAACGGAATCAGGTGGACTGAGAAAAAAGGCGTTTTTTTCATTTCTTTTAGTCGCAAAGCTGATCCCCGATTCAGAAAAAAAGATAATCACCACCATGTGATGAGGGTCTTTTTGAAGCCTAGCAATCAACGGCTTGGCTTGCTCGTACTCACCGGCAGAACTGCAGAAGAAAAGAGAACAGTCGTTTGCTTGCCGTCGTTTTTTGGCAAGCTGTTTGAGGCCGCGTGGAAGATATAGTCGACCTGCCATTTGTCTTCTGACGCCGCCATTGACGAGAGCGAGTACGTTAAACAAGCTAAAGACTATGGTAATGAGCAAAGACCAAAGAAAAAGACAACAAGAAGCCCACAGCGGTAGCTCTCTTTGCTTAAACGTGGGCTGGCGTTGACTGAGAGTCTGTGCTTGATGGTGCATGGGGTATTTGTTCCGTTGGGGTTTCAATCAGTCTTTGTAACAAAAATTGTGCAATATCATCTTGCGGAAGGCCGGTAAAACATAAATGATCGTGAAACCGGCATGCTACTTTTCCATGCTTTGAACAGGGACGGCAACCCAAGTCGACAGAAAAGGCGCGGCTTTCATTCATGCGTGGCGCAAAGCCAAAGCCTTCAACAGTCGGGCCAAACATGATTGCGGTTGGCGTGTCGACTGCTTCAGCGATATGGCCAAGGGCTGAGTCGTTGCTTAAAAGAATTGCCACGTGCTTGAGGGCTAAAGCTGATTCCCATAAAGATAAAATCCCCGCGAGGTTGAGAACAGGTCCCTTCCAATCTATCGCATCAACCATCCGTAGAGCGATCTTGCGATCTTCTTGGTTTCCAAGAAAGACGAGGCCGAGCGCGGCGGATTGATTATCAAAATGGCTTTCTTTGAGCTTCTTCAGTTTTTCAAGGATGCCCAAAAAAACATCATCAGGCGCTCGTTTTGCTGTATGAGCTGCTCCTGGAGCGATGCCAAGCCAGCTGCCAAAGCGCAGTTCTTTTTGCCAAGGCTTTTGACCGGCATCGTGATCTGTCGGAATCCGCGGCTTTGCTTGATAACTTCGAACGTTATCCAGAGTCTCCGTCGGAAGCTGGTGGGTCAGGGCTTCTTTAAGAGGCTTGAGCATCATTTGATATTGTGGTTCAGGGGCTTCGAGGGTTCTTTTCGGCAGTTTTCTCTTACGGCCGAAAAGCCGTGCTTCTGTGACCAGTCTCGTTCGGTGAAATCCCAGCTTATTAGCGCTAAACACAGGTCTTCCGTAAGTTTTTCTAAAATTACGGGCGAAAAAGCGCGACCTAAAGTTGGTTTGTAAATCGATGAGAAGGTGAATTTCTGAAAGATTTTCAATGACTTGCGTCGCATTAAGATTTTGTCCGCGAGGAATTTCAATGGTTTTTAACTCAGGATAGGCTTCTTTGATGAGGTCAAGCGAGGGCGCTCTTCCCATCCAATAGACTTCAAGCGGCATCGGAAGCCGGTAAAGATAATCGAGTAATGTCGTTGCTAAAACGACATCTCCTATGCTGGAAGTCCGATAAATTCCTAG
>CAZBDM010000332.1:369-5597 GCA_964490675.1 uncultured Oligoflexales bacterium | reverse complement strand
CGTAATGAATGCCTTTAACCACAAGGGGAAAAACCCCTTAATGCAACAGCATTGATGGGTAGCTCTATTTATAAATTAATCATGCGTAGCCCTTCTTAACTTCTTCCTTTACTTAATCCTGCTTAATGATTGCGAGCACTTAACGGAACAATACACCCTAAGTCTCTGAAATAACAACCTCGATGCAAATAGCATCACAAGCTCAAAGAACTGGCTCATTTTTTGCTAATAACAAAGTTTACCTGAGTGTCGAACTGAATAATGAATAGGGTTTTTCTGTAGTGAAAGGAACGGGATTATGAAACAGATTACATTTTTGGTCATCATCTTAATGATGGTTTCTTGTGGGCAGCACCAGCAGCAATCAGAGTTGGCAACGGATCGTGATGAAGGTCCGGGGCTTCCGTACACTCCCGAAGACTTGATTCTGCAACAACTCGGACTTTTTTATCCTCAGTTACAAGCCCGCCTCACTGGTAATCGGGAATCACCGGCTCTAGTCAGTTATGATGCAACGATGAGCGGCAGCGCTCAAAAAGTTCGATGCACGATTTCCTATGTGATCGTCGATAACCAGCCACGTACAGACGAAAACTCTCTTTCCTGCGAGCATAGCGCATTTAGTTCTCTACCGATCGTCGGCTCTGAATTGCAAAAAAGAGAACAGTGGGCGCGAACAGCTCCTCCTTTTTCGCAAAGACAGATAAACAACAGCGTTCAATACCCGCCTTTAGTGGTAGACCAGCAATCTGTTGAGAGTGCAGAAGGAATGTATACGAGTCTTTGATTGCGATAGGATACAACCCTGTCATTGGCATTGATTTCTGCTGAGCAGGCGCCATGAAAAGACGACAAGCGTCGGGGGCTAGGAAAGCCCCCTTTTTTCTCACCATTAAAATCACCAAACGCTAGCAAAAAATTGCTTTAGCCCCCAAAAATTATTATGCTTTTATTAAGATCAATGCAATTTTTGGGTCACTCATGAATTTTATATCCCGGTTCATCAATTTTTTATTTTTGATTTCTGTCCTGTTGCCGTTATTGAGCCAACCGGCTGCTGCCAATGTTGTTGGAACCGATTTACAAAACTTCAATACAACCACTAGTGGTATCGATTACGTGACTGTTGAATCTGCTGAGATCTTGGGTGTAGGCCTGATTAACTTTGGTTTATTTAGCAACTATGCCATCAATAGCTTACCCATTTTTGAAGACGAAGATGAAAATCAATCGCGTCTAAAACCCAATGATACCCTCTTAACTGCTGAGATGAACTTTGGCCTAGGGCTTTTTAAGGATTTTGAAATAGGATTTAGTGTTCCTTACTTGATTGAACAAACCTTTAGTAACGATGACGTCGGTCGTGGGCAATACGGAGCAACCGGCTTTACCAGCTACCGTTTTCACAGTAAGTACCGCATTGGCGAGTGGAAAGAATTCGGTTTTGCCGGAGTCCTAGGGGCGAATTTTAATCTTATTCAAAATAATCCCTACGTCGGACAAAATGACGCTACCATCTACAATATTCAACTAGCCGTTGACCGCAAAATCTTAAATCTTTCGGTCGCTGCCAACCTTGGTTTTCGATGGCGAGGTGAAACCAAAGCCATTGAATCAAGTGAAATTGAACCCACAGAAGATCAGATCATCTCTTCAATAGGGACGAGTTACTTGATATCTTCAATCGACACAAAACTCATCGCTGAAATTTTTGGCTCAAGACCACGAGGAAACACCAGTAACGGTAACTCCGAACGCCAAGCATCTTCTGCTGAGGCTCTTCTTGGATTGAAGTACGATATGACTTCAGAACTTGCAGCTCATGCCGGATGGGGTACCGAGCTCATACACGGTGCATCTTCCCCTGATTGGCGTGTCTATGCAGGCATAAACTGGACCATCGGACCAACCTTCGGACGCAGCGAAGAGGTGAAAGTAGAGGAGAAAGCCGATAAATCAGAAGAAAAGGTCGACAAAATTGTTCTGCAAAGCCTTCATTTTAAGTTCGGATCTTCCGACACCTTAACCAAGGGTGGCATAGATGCCATTAAAAAGGTAGCAAATGTCATCAACTCCGAGCCTTATGAGAAAATTATTGTCGAAGGTCATACAGATTCGGTCGGAAGCGAATCTTATAACTTAAAACTCAGTAAGGAACGCGCAGATACGGTTAGGCTTTATTTGATTCAGAACTATGGAATTGACGCAAGTAAGATTGAAAGCACCGGTTTCGGTGAAACAAAACCAATTGCAGATAACGGCAACTTTCAGGGTCGTGCCAAAAACCGTCGCGTTGAAATTAGAATCTTCCGCCCTTAAAGAGGCAAAAGATCGATGGACTCTCTTACACAATTGACTTTAGGAGCTGCCGTAGGTGAGGCGCTTCTCGGTCGGCAAATGGGTCGTAAAGCCGCACTTTGGGGAGCCTTTCTTGGTACCTTTCCCGATTTAGATGTCTTCATACCAATGGGAGACCCTGTCTCCGACTTCACTTACCATAGATCTTTTAGCCACTCGATGTTCGTTCTAGCCCTACTTACTCCTTTTTGGGTGTGGTTGATCATGAAACTCCACAAAAACATAAATCTATCGAAAAAATCGCTCATGCTCAGCGTCTACGCGATTTTTTTCACCCATATTATTCTCGACTCATTTACGGTTTATGGAACCCAAATTTTTTGGCCAATCACTGAGTACCCGGTATCGATTGGCTCGATATTTATCATCGATCCTGGTTATACGGTTCCCTTATTAATCGGATGTTTGTTATTTCTCATCTTTAGAAAGTCAAAGCTAGCTTACCAAGCTAATCTTTTCGGTTTGATCTTTAGTACTGTCTATCTTCTTTGGTCTTTTGGGGTGCAATCATATGTAAAGCAATTGACCGTAGCATCACTTAAGACAAAAAACATCGACCACGAGAGATTCTTGGTGACTCCATCTCCATTCAATACCTTCCTTTGGCGCATAGTCGTCGTAGACCAGCATGGATATTACGTCAGCTATTATTCCTTGTTTGACCAGAACAGCGAACTTGCATTTGATTTTAATAAGAGTAGCTATCATCTGCTTGATGAACTTAAGGACCACCCTCCGGTCAACCGTTTGAAGTGGTTTAGTCACGGATTTATCACTGTTGATCAGGTTAAGGAGAAAATAGTGATTTCAGACATAAGAATGGGTATCGAACCCACCTATGTATTTAAATTCGCTATTGCTGAGAAAAAAGACCAAGATTTACTTCCGATCACCCCAGAAAGAATGCCAGTAAAACAAGATATGAGTCGTCTTCCTTTGATTTTTGAAAGAATTTTCAATCCACAGGTAAGATTTTAACCACGCCAAAATGAAAAATAACAGGAAAAACCCATCCTTCGGTAGATTCTAGAGAGAAAAAAGGCCCCCTCACTCACTATATAACCGACTAATATCATTGTTTATTTTTTGGATTCTTTCGATTCTTAAAGAACAAAATCTTAGAATCCGAAGAGAATTTTTGGCAGAAGAGTAGCAAATAGGTAGAGTCGGAAAAAGCATGGGACATTTAGAGACTTGTCTTCGTACAATCGCTACACTTTCGATCTTCTTTATGGTTTCTTGTAGTGGATCAAAAATCATATACCCTAGCGGAAGTGAACAATCTTCAGAGACAAAAAGCGAAAAAAGCGCCGCTGACGAAGATGTCATTGCAGAAGATGAAGGCACCGATGTCCCGGTATGGATCAACGGCACTCATCTGATAGGTTGCTCGCCTGAGGAAGTGATCTCAGTCGATCGTATCGACATGAATTGCTATTTGACAGATCAACAAAAACAACCTCTCAAAGCCAATAAACCAGCGACGGTTTACTGGAATATAAAAAACGAAAAGGGACAAGAATCGCAAGCTGCTGAACTCTCTGTTAACCCTGACGAGACTATTGGTTTTGTTATTACAATGACAGTTGATGAAGTTTTATTCGGTCGTTTGACCATGCAGGTAGAAGCGAATAACTCTGAGAATGTTAAAACTTATACGTCACAAATCACAGAATCTTTGTTAAACCGTACGGACACACCTGCTTTCGAAAGTTGTCTTGCCGAAAAACGAGACTTTGTTTTCTGCGTTAACGAAACAGATATTTTAACCAACGAAGATCAAACGCCTCTGCCGTTACAGTCACATGAGCTATTCTTCACTGCAAGCGAAGTCTCAACAAACTGGGGAGGGATGCCTGAAAATGCTGACCAATACTGCCAAACGACAGCAGATAATGAAAACTTGGGTGGAGTTTGGGTCGCTCTCTTAAATTTTGAAGACTCGTTATTTACCGAACGTCATTCATTGTCAGGCGATCTTCGAAACAGCAAAGATGAAATCATCGCTGATAGTATCGCGAACTTTATTGATGGTGGACCTAACGGTGAGAGCAATGACATTTACGATGAAAAAGGGCGTTCTTACCGAGCGCAAGACCACGGCTCCGAACTTATTCAATGGGGTCTTAAAGATCAAATTACCTTTAATAGCGTCGATAGCTGTAATAACTGGAATGGAGGTGGCTCAACATATGCCGGCAGATTATCAAACATCTCTTCTTTTTGGGGGGGAGCGAGAAATCTAACCATCACTGATGACTGTACAACTGACGCTCACCTCATTTGCATCAAAAAAAACAACTAGAATTTCCCTAAAAAGGAGATATGATGGACGCTCTGTGACCTCGTCTCAATGAAACGGAGCAACATTCGATGCTTATCAAAGCCCTGATTGTTTTTATCCTGATCGCCATCGGTACCTCCATTGCCATGACATCATTTGACGTTGAGTTTGGCCGCAATAATTACTGGGATCATCACGGTCTCTTCTTTTTGATCTTTATCACCTTGTTCCCCCGGTTGACTTTGCTGTTTTCTTCAGTGGCATCGGGTGGTGTTTTTTGGTGGCTTGGTTGGATCTTTGCCCCTCGCCTGCTTGTCGCAATTTTGGCAACTCTCTCCTACTGGCACGAAAACAAATTTCTAGTTGTGATTTCTTGGCTGGTCTGTATCGGTGGTGAATCTACCGAAAAAACAGTCATTCAAAGGCAAACCTATACGCGTTTTGGTCACGACAGGGTTATTGATGTTGATTACACCGTTAAGCGCTAGGCTCCTCTATGAAAAAATTTAACTTCGATGAAAGACTCGATCGTTCTTCTTCAGCTTCCGAGAAGTGGAATCAAGAAATTTTAAAAAAACAGTTTGGT
>CAZBDM010000332.1:0-359 GCA_964490675.1 uncultured Oligoflexales bacterium | reverse complement strand
GTTTGGTCGATCCGACCTCTTACCCTTCTGGGTCGCCGATATGGAGTTCAAAACTCCACCTGCGGTCATAGAACAATTAATCAAACGCGCACAAAACGGCGTCTTCGGCTATGAGATAAGACCTGAAACTATCAAACAAGCTTTTATAGACTGGAACATGAATAGACATTCTTGGCAAGTAAGCAAAGAACAGATCAGTTTTAGCCAAGGTGTCATGAATGCTATTTCTGCTCTGATCAATCTTTTGAGTCATGAAAAAGACGGCGTGATCATTCAGCCACCGTTTTTTCCGGCATTTCGTGCAAATATTGTCAAAAATAAAAGAAGGGTCGTTCTTAATCCTGTCATCGAACAAGACA
>CAZBDM010000331.1:0-5598 GCA_964490675.1 uncultured Oligoflexales bacterium | reverse complement strand
ACTGGCCTTCTTGAATTTTAATGCTTGACTCTCTCCTTTAAAACTTGATCAGCTTGTCGCCCCCTTAGCTCTTCAAGGTGATCAAACTGCAGCTCAAAATAGCCGAGTCCGTGGGTCATCGACCGCAGTTCTGTGATTAGGTTTTGCATTTCCGCCTGCGGAATCATCGTTTGCAGGCTATTCCAATGAAGAAGTTCGCAATGTTCTTCAAACCCAAAAATGCTGCCGCGGTGCCCTGAAACGAGCTTTTGCGCGCTAGCGAGATCCATTTCAGGCACCGAGATCTCGCATTTGTAGATCGGCTCGAGAAGAAGAGGCTTACATTTAGGAAGTCCCTCTTTCATAGCTGCGATCGCCGCCATTTTAAATGCTTGGTCTGAACTGTCGACCTTATGATAGCTGCCGTCAAAAAGGGTCACGGCAAAATCCACCACCTCGAAACCAAGAGGTCCACATGCCGCACTTTCTTTGATACCGTTTTCTATCGCTGTAAAATAGTTCTTCGGAACCGCACCACCGGTAATAGTTTCTTCAAACCGGAAACCCTCTCCTCTTGCTAGGGGCTTAATCTCAACGTGAATGTCACCAAACTGGCCATGCCCACCGGATTGTTTTTTATGACGCCCCTTAACCTTGACCGAGGCTTCGATGGTTTCTTTGTAAGGTACGGTGTAATCTTTTGCTTCTATATCGAGAGCAAATTTAGATTTAAGCTCACTCAGAGCCACCTGTAGATGGCGTTCTCCTTGTCCCCAAAGAATAAACTCTTTACTATCCTGCGATTGTTCGAGACAAAGAGAACAATCTTGCTCAATAATTTTAGCTATGGCAGCTGTAAGCTTGAGCTCATCAGATTGTTTTTTCGGTTTGACAGCTAAACCAAAGAGCCTAGGAAGTTCGGTTCTCGCCACCTCTGTAAGAGTTTCACCAGCAACAAGACTGCCGGTTTTAAGGGTTTCGAATTTGCTGAGTAAGGCAATCGAAAAACGTTCGGCCTTGTCGACAGGAGTCAGCTGACCACCAAAAGCTTGCATGAGACCGTTGACCTGACTACCCGCAACTTTCATGGCATTTTTAAGCTCGCCATTCCATACCCGGACATAAGAAAGCTTACCTTTATGGGCTTGGTAACTCGTTTTAAAGACCTGTACGACCACTTCATCACTAGGCTGAATAGAAAGACGACCAAGGGTTTCAGATGGCTCTGGTGTTTCGTAATAGAGTTCTTTCATCAGGCGACGTGTGCCGTTGTCTTCCAACGCACCGCCAATCAGAACTGGTACGAGCAGATCACCTTTGAGATCTTTAACGAAGCTTTCATGGATCTCTTCAGTCGAGGGCACCACATCGCTTAACACTTCTTCAAGAATCTGGTCATCAAATTCGGCTAAATGCTCAAGCATTTCTTCGCGCGCCGCTTGTTCCTTCTGTCTGACTTCAGCTGGAATTTTGACAACGGAAGAGGGCTTTTTAGGATCGTAGCGGTAGGCTCGTTCACTGACAAGGTCGACATAACCGACGACGTTACCATGTTCTTTAAGTGGGATTTCTTTGAGAACAAGCGGTCTCTTTGAAAACTTCTGCATCTCTTCAAGCACACTCGAGAGCTCTCCCTGAAGGGTTTCTATTTTATTGATAAAGATAAAGTGAGGAATTTGGCGCTGATCAAGGTCATTTAATATTTGCGACAAGGATGACGCCTTTTCCGCTTTGGGATCGACCACAACAACCGCTGCATCACAAACACTGAGGGCCTCATAGGTGGAGTTAATAAACTCTAATGACCCAGGACAGTCGATAAAGCTAAAAGGGGTCCCTTGATATTCAAGAGAAGCAACTGTCGATTCGGTAGACATCGAAAAGCTCTTTGCTTCATCTGACGCATTTGCCACCGTTGTCTGGCTCTCAACATTTCCTTTCTTTTTCAGTTGACCATTGGTGTAGAGAAGGCTTTCGAGAAGGCTTGATTTGCCGCTTTGGTAGTTTCCAACAAGGGCGATGACCCTGGTGTCTTTTGAGATTTCTTTCATACTGCATCCTTTCAATCAGTGGCAATACCCCCTCAACAGCAATGCTTGTGCCATTTCATCCAGCCACAAAAAGCCATTACATTTCAATATGTTACTTTCCTGAAAAAAAGCCAGCGCTATTCAATGCGGCAAATCACTCTAGCTTTTTCCTTCCAAGGAGAAGCGCTTGCGCATATGCCGCTATTTCGAAATTTTCATCACATGCGTCTTTGTTCTGTGCTGTATCGACATTAAGAAAAAAAGGAAACGTCAAACGCTTCCTTTTGTCGTGGTATATGTGGAGAAATCAAATATTAACAAGTCAGCAAAAGCTAACTCTCATGATGAGTGTCTTGCTGGATCAAGCAATTGGTCGATATTCTTGATCATTCCTTCGCTGTTGATGATTTTTGCAAGGGATCTATCTTTTAAAACGTCTTTAACAGTCATGACTTTTCCATTCACGAGCATTTTGCCCCCGATTAAACGAATACCATGGCTATAATCTGCGTAATAGGCGCCGTGAACAAGGCTTAGTGGTTGAATCGGGTTGCCGTTCGTGCGATGCCATCCGTAAATTGCAATACGTTTTTTCTGTTTACTAAGGCGATTCGTTAGGACCACGTCTTTTTTGTGGCCAGCGACAAGTTGATTGCCGTTCCAGAGACCGCCAAGTTGGCCATTAATGCGGATATTATGTTTTGAAAAGTGCCCGTTACTGACCATTTCTGGACCGTAAGTCATCGGTCGAGGACTAAGCTTGACATCTGCCTGATGGTAGATAGAGTCCACCATCTTGGTTGTAGGAAGAACGAATCCAAAATGGTCTGCGATCTTGCGGGCTGTGTAGAGGTTTACAGGAATGCGAATAAAGTCTGTGTCGCTGCCGATCGCCAAATAATCTGGAATGGTCCAAAACTTCGCCTTGATCACTTTTCCTTTCCTTCCGAAATCAATTGTTACTTCCTTTGCGAGACGCATGAAGCTTGGCATATTGCCCTTTATCACTTCTTGGAAGGCGGCTGCTTCTCTTTCTTGGAGGCTAAATTTGTCAGTGGCCTGCAAAAATTCGCTGCCAGTCATTGCGATCAGGGGGCGATCTGGAATATTAAAGAATGGTTCGAGGATCTCGGAAATTTGATCTTTAGTTTGACCAAAAATTTGCGTTGAAACAAAGAAACTTGCTAAGATTGCTAATGATTTCATTACTATAAACCCCTTGGCCTTTTTTGTTTACAAGGTTTTTGACCTTAGAAACACATCCTCTAGTGAGAGGCAGCAATGGCCGCCAGAGATTTAATAGAACGTTCGGAGCCTCTTTTGGATTCTGAAGGAATCTAAATAAGCTCCATTATATCAAAACCTTAAGTGTATAGAATTTTCCATACTGGAGTTAGTAAATGGACAAGAAAAAAATCGCCCTCATCGCCCACGACAACAAAAAGGTCGACCTGGTTAGCTGGGTGTCAAAAAACAAAGATAAATTAAAAGGTCATGAACTTTTCGCCACCGGAACCACCGGAACAAAGATCGAAGAAGCGACCGGTCTTCCGATTCACAAGTACCAGAGCGGTCCTAGAGGGGGTGACTTGCAGATTGGTGCAAAAATCGCGGAAGGTAACCTCGATGCTCTGGTTTTTCTATGGGATCCTCTTTCACCGCACTCACACGACGTTGATGTTAAAGCTCTCCTTCGTATTGCCGTGCTTTACGATGTTCCTATGGCCTGTAATATCAAAACAGCAGAAGCCTTACTAAGCTTTTTCTGATGGTGACCTGGAAAAAAGAAAGACATAACATGCTAAGACTATATGTCATTACACTCGTTTTTATCTTTGGTTCAAAGAGCGCAGAGGCTCAAATCTCCAAACAAGTTGAAAGCGAAATCAATCATCTTCTCGCTTCGGTAGAAGCTTCAAACTGTTCCTTTGAGCGCAACGGCACCATTCACAAAGCAAAAAAAGCGGCTCAACACCTTAGGGATAAGTTTAAAAATGCCAGTGATTCTTGGTTCGCACCAGATCCTAAAAAGTGGACGACAGACATGTTTATTGAAAAAATAGCTTCAAAGTCTTCCCTATCGGGAGATCCCTACTGGATTATCTGCGATGACCATAAAAAAACTAAATCTGAAGACTGGCTCAAAGCAGCCTTAAAAAAGTTTAGACGTGAAAAGCGTTAGAAAATTATTGAATCTTGACACCGATACCTGTGAAAAGTTCCATAGAAAACTTGTCTTCGTAGGGCACAACACCCTTTAAACGATTGGTGTCGATGTAGGTAGCACCGAGGCCAAAAGTGAAGTTTATTGGCAGATCATCACCGAGAATGGCACTGACCCCGACACGACTGCGGGCTATTGTTTTGATGTTTTCATTCGTTGAGGTACCGCCTTGAATTTCGGCAAATCCGTAACTTCCTCGACTCGTTTTGAGAAAGTAAAGCTGCGGACCAAGCATCAAGTAATAGCCGTTTGAATCACGAGAAACCCCTTCACCGTTGATATCTTCAATGCTTTCTTGCAGTTTATGCATCCCTACCGAAGAGACAAGTCCGAGACCTGAGGTTCTTCCTCTATCGACAAGAATCTCCCATCTAAGACCAGCCATAAAGCCATTACGTTTATATGATTGGTAATCGCTGAGCGATTGGCTCGGGCTATCAAGAAAGCTAAATTCACTGCTTAACTTATGGTGGTAGCGGATACAGTGACCGCTCGTTACGACATCATACAGAAAAGAAATAAAATAGGGGATAATCGCAATAATCACGACGATGCCGATGATCGCAAAGACAATCATCGCATCGTTGCCACAAGAAGATGGCATGCGAAAGTTTGACACATGACCGATGTTAAAATGGCCTTCAGATTTCACCGAGCCTTTCGACTCTTTGGATTGATCGTCATTCCAGCCACATGGATTTTCTTGGGTCGCCGAACGGTACTTGATCTTAATATCGTCTTTGCCGTTTGCCTTGGCTAAAAGAATGCGATCCATCGTTTCAGGCGTCACTTGCATCACCTTTGTTGTGCGCTTTTGGTGTGCAAGTGAGGGACTTGTCTGTTGATTTTTTTGGCTCTTAGCCCACAGGTGACTCGGCGCCACCATCAGTCCACAGAGAATTCCCAACAGCACAGCATACAACAACTTCATAAGGGAGGGCCTTTGCTCAATAGAGTTTAACACAGACATCTTTTCCTAAAGCAAAATCTAGTCCACACCGAAATGACAGCATTTTTTAATTGTCTGTTCTTAATGTTGCTCTAAGTTGTGACTTTTAAACAACAACTGTTACCAATCACTACACATAAATCTTTATTTTATCGGAGACTTTTCGAAGCATGTTAGAACAGAAAAACAGGCTTTGATACTTAGAGACTGGTATGCCAAATGGGGAATGTTTGGGAATTTAGCCTATTGGAGTTTGCCTGACTTTGCTTCCAATGCCTGCGAGTCCAACGCCCTTTCTAAAGTTAATTGAACAACCCACCCGTGTCTTATCCAGAAGCCGAAGGTTTCGTCGTCCATCACCTTGACGTCCTCCTCCAGCTAAAGCACTGACTTTTACCCATAAGTTAACTCCTCCA
>CAZBDM010000330.1:0-5605 GCA_964490675.1 uncultured Oligoflexales bacterium | reverse complement strand
ACATCCGGAAGGGATTCAGGGCTCTATAGCTCATAATTCCAAATATAAAAAATTTAAAATCAATCTTTTTTGGAATGTTTTTACTTGCTTTTCGCAAAAATTTTTGTATAAATTTTTGATCATGAATCACGTATGTGTTTCTTTAACATTAGAAAAACTACTATTTTTAAGGGCTTTCCTGCGTCCCTCGGTCTTCAAAAGCAAGGTACTATATCCCTTAAAAAAAGTCACAAAAATCGTTTTGATGGCTGGGAATTATTTAGCGTTCAAAAGTAAAAAGGCAAATTGCATGTTGGATCGTCTGCAATTCAGATTGAGGTGTTTTAACCTTAGAGACCGAACTGTACATACGTTTGCCTTTAAAACGACTCGTTGTTTAATTGTCCCTCGTCATTTTTAGAAGGATCGTTCAGAAGTTTGTTCTAAATCGTTCGCTAAGAGTATGCTCGAGAGTTGTTTTGTTTGTGAAGTGAGAAAAGCTTAAAAAATCAATAATATTGTGCGTTTGGTTGATTTTGGTTCGATTTTCAAATGAATGTTTTGAACGTTTTAAGTTGCTATCTCGGTAAACCTATCGTAGTCTTGATCAGTGAGCAAGCGAGTCAAAGGGCAGTGCTCATGACATCCAAACGATTTCGTTATTTACCTTGGTAGATTCTAATATTATCGATTGTAGCGTTTGAAAGTTGTGTCGTATCGAGATGATGACCGTAAAATCGGATCGTGTCGATCTCTACGTTAGTGTTTTCAAAAGCTATCGAGCCGACACTGGTTCCTTCAACACTTACTTCGTAAGTACTGCTGTCTAAGTCGGCCGTTATCCAGACCTCCACTTCTCCAGAATTAGCATTGGTTATTTCTGTTACCGTACCATCAGCAACATAACCTAAACCACCTTCAGTCGTTAAACCATCGCCAGTGCCTCCCCAAACAAGATTGACAGCGACTCCAGGCTCTTCTGGGTTGGCATCAACCATAAGATCACCCTGACCTAATTGAATACGGAATTGATAATTAGAGTTGCCGCCTGCGTGATTCATGTTTAGACGGAATTTTATCGACAGTCTACCGGAGTCATGGGAAGCGAATCCTCTTCGTGCTAGCGGAGAATATGATCCGCCATCACTTACAATCGAAACTTTTCCAGAAGAAATTGAAAAATGATGGCCGGGGGATTCTGATTCTATCCAGCCTTGGCCGATTTCATCGCTATCTTCTCTTTGGAAGTGATCTCGCATAACACTGACGATTCCACTCATGAGATAATTGATGCTTTTATCGATCATTGCTGTACCCGTTGCGTCTGTGTTGCCGCCACCATTGGGAAGAAACATGCCGACGCGGCGAGCAGGAGCAATGTATGAGCCAGTCATCTCTACCTGAGACTCATAGGCAAACATAACTGTTTTTGCATTGTCACCTGATATGGTAGCAACTCGCTGTACGTTGTCATTGGTTGTCACAAGATAAGGAATTTGAGCAGAAGACGATAAGACCGTATGGGCACCATTGTCCAGTCCATTAGCCAGTGGATGAGTTTCATCGATAATTTCAATTTCTGTCGAGGAGATCAGGCCATTTTCTGTTTGGCTTACAGACATACCCATATCGTCCCACAAGTAACGTTCCCAGGTGACGAAAGGCATTTGAATGGTTTTGTAGCGCCCCAGGACATCATTCGAGTTTACCGATTCACTAACAGCGACAAAATCCATCCCATCTGCTTGTGCGAGAGTCGAAGATGTTGCTGTTTCCTTGTAAACAGTAAAACCTGCTGATAAAAGTCTGTTTTCAAACGTAGTATCCATTGCGTTTAGCGAATTCTTATTACTCACTACAAATAGTGCTTTTGGGTTTACAAAAATGCGAACTTCGGCTGTGTTGCTAGTTCCGTTAGCATCGGAAGTCGTAAACGTAAAGGTATCTATGCCCTGAAAACCAGAGTCAGGTGTGTAAGTTAAATTTGGTGCCGTTCCAGTGAGGCTGCCACTGTCCGGCGGAACCAATACGGAGTATGATTTACTTTCAAGGCCTCCGCTTGATGCAAGTGTTAATGATACGGCGGTGTCTAACGCTGTCGTGATTGTTTGTGAAATCGCATAAAGATCAGTTGCTCGTGCTGAAAGTGGACGAGATATAGACGAAGAATTTGCACCATCGTTATATTCTATATCGATGGCATCATAAAATTGCCCACTTACTGTCGGAGAGTAAGTCACTGCGATTGTGCACTGTGCTCCCGCTGTAAGAGAGTCTGAGCAAGTTCCGCCAGTACCAGGAAAACTTCCGCCTGCGAATGAAAAAGGGGCTTCAAGACTTGAGGAGTCAATGGAACTTGCTGTCACCTGTCCGATGTTTTCGATAATAAAATGCTTTGTATAAGAAGATCCGATGGCAATAGCATCGTAAATGAAAGTAGATCCATCAGAAATACTCAGAGCCGCAACAGCAGAGCTGTCTCCGCTGATATTCTGTGTTGAAGACTGGCTTGCAAGACCATCAAAATAATTTAAGGAAAAGCTATCAGCATAGGTGCCAATGCTAGTTGGAGAAAAAGTAACCCTGAGACTGCAAGTGGCTCTTGCAGAAAGTTGTGCCTGACAGTCAGAGCCGCTTCCAGGAAAACCAGCTGGGAAATAAAATGGCATTGATAGGTCTGTTTGTAAGCTGATACTACTAGCGTGGTATCCACCACTATTGGTAATGTGAATGTCTGCTGTCAGTTGTGCACCTGGAGCAGTATCGCTAAAGGTATAATCGATAGAAGTGTTAATGACTAGGGAGGCAGGTGATACTGCAGAAAAATTTAAATCAACTTCAAAGGTGTTTTCTTCATTGTATAAAAAAGCAAGAGATTCCTGAAAGTCTCCCGCACTGCTTGAGCTTGCCACCAATACAACTTTACAGTTTTCTAAACCGGCAAGTTGTGAGCCACAATCGCCACCCGTGCCTGGATAAGCTCCACCTTTAAAACTGAAAATTTCAGAAATTAGACTTGCCTCCAGATCAGTTGCTGTCAGTTCGCCAATATTACTAAGGGTCAACTCGAACTCTTCGGTTGTTGTTATTAGCGCATCAGTAAACACCACAGTTGTTTCACTAGCTGTTAAAGAAGCGGGTGTCGCTTCACGGGTTGATTCAGGTGTCGTGTCAGTCTTTGGATTTGATTCACTTTCGGGAGTTTTGGGTGCTTCTTGCTCGTCTGAAGACTGAGTCGTGCTATTTGTCTTCGACTCTTCTTGAGCCGGTTGATTAACTGCTTGTTGAATGGGGCTAGTCGGCTGATTTTGGCGGACTTGCCATGGTTGTTGGGAAACAAGCGTAGATGATTCGCCTTCGTCTTCGCCGCCGTCTTCTTTCTTGTCTTCGCTACAGCTTACAAATCCACTACTACAAAGCGTCAATAACAAAAGCAGTATGCGACTTTTTGACTTGAATTGAAATTTTATTGAAAAAAACAAAAGTCGGACCTTCACTTATCAGTTCGAATCTCTAAGGACCTGAAAGTAAAGCTCAAGGAAGGAAGCCTCATATGGGTAGATTTCGGTAAAAGTCCGAAAAAGTTTAGGTTATTAAGGATCCTTGTTGTTTCCTTATGATTGCAGGGGTTTGCGGTTGGTTTGTGGTCTTTAAAAAGAACACGCTTGAGACGAAGCTTTCAGCTACGGCTCGAAGATTGCTTTTGATGCAGCGCAGCATTTTAGACTTAAATACACGTCGATTTTACTCTCTATAAAGTCGATTCATATTTCTCAGTTTTGCTTCTAGAGATAAAACCATTGTTACTGATTCCAAACTGTCTGCAGTTCTCTACAACTTTTGTCCCGGCAGCTTGATCCAGGACATCAACTAGGCCCAATCAGTGCCATAAATTTGTAAGATCGGATACTTAGCCTTAACCACTGATAAGAGATTTCTTGGTTATTTCGTACCTTTGCATGCCCAAACCAAACAATTACAAAGATTGTCGATCAATTTTTGCGATCGTTGACTAGACATTTGTTTCGCAACCAGGTTAGGAGGTCTAGAACGAAAAAGTCCGAGGAACACTCATCGGTGTTTCTACGTGACAATATGATGTCGCAATCTAATCGGTCTAACCTGGTTCCTTCTTGTCAATCAATTGATATCGCATGTAGGAGTTTACAGTGAAACCACCATTCATTGCATTTCTTATGATGTTATTTGCCACAACTTTTCCCATTCATCGGACGACGGCATTGGCGATCGAATTAACGGGCGATCTAGATCGACTAAACGAAGCTTTGTCTTCAGGGAACATTATCGAAGCGGCAGCGATTTTTCAAAATCTTCACCCCCAAGAAACCGAGGCTGCTGGTGAAAGGCTAGAACAATTCGCTGATTTGCTTTTTTCTGCATACGGAAAATACGATGAGATTACTCAGGAAGTCGTCTACTCATCAAACGATCTAGAAGTGATCGCTGCGGGTTACCTTCTTGAAGTTAATGAAACAAGGTTTTCTGATCAGAGATTTGAAATAGGATCTATGCATCCTGTTTTTTTTACAGGTGGTGCGAGAGCCTCTTTAGCTTACACAGCTCGTCGTTTTCTCAATGACCATCATGGGTGGACGCAAGCTCACCAGCAACTGGCAGCTATTTATCTAAGGGTCGGTAGCAGGGTTCATCACGACGGCTTTTACGCAGGCCTCGATCTTCATGGCCAAAATATTTTAGATCTTATTGATCGTGCTGCGGGACACCTAGAAGAACAAGAACTCCTTGAGTATATTGTTTGGCTAGGAGAGGATCTGTCGTCTCATAAATTACAACCAGGTACAGTTGATCGCCTTGAAGGCTCCTTTGATAGAGCAATCCAGCGGCTTGCGGAAATTGCAGAACCATCGCTCATCGCAAACCCTAGTCACTGGAGCATTGCTATTCTAAAAAAGGCGCACAGAACTAGCGTTTTAAGAAGCGCTGTTTCTGATGAGAGGGTGAAGAGAGTCTTTGTTAGCCTCTTCCCGGAGTGGTCATTACCCGGGCTTTGCGAAACGATTACTAAACTTCAAAGCATGACTACACGTTAAAAGAACTAGGTCTCAAGCAAAAACAGTGGTCTTTTGAGGAGGTCTTTACAAGGATAGGGGTTTGGTAGGTGCCATTCCGAAAATCTGAAAACGCACGAAAAAAATTTCTCCGATAGTTTGACTGATCAATTGATAGAATCTGACGCTACACCTCCAGAGATTTTAGAAGCTTACGATTATTACAAGAGTATGGAAGATTGATTCTCAAGGCCAACAACGCTTGAGGATATTGAAGAGCTCTGGAATGTATTCTCGAATGCAGGATATTTTTTTCGTGACACAAATGATCTCGGATTTTTTTTTCATTCTTTAGTGCAGGGTTTTTATTCTAGTCCGTCGATTATTCAGAGTTGAGTACTCTGTGAGGCTTAGGAATAGTGTTTTTGAGAGCCTTTTTTTTCACTGACTATTCGTTCAATCTCACTCAACGCGATGACCACATTTTTGAGCACCTCAACAGCCGCCCCAAATTTTGAGGCGGCTCCGATTACTCGGCGAGATAGTCAAGAACACGTTCCATGATCTCTGTTCTTGTTTCATGGCCGCTGACACCT
>CAZBDM010000329.1:0-5608 GCA_964490675.1 uncultured Oligoflexales bacterium | reverse complement strand
GGACGCATTTCTGTGCCGGCCTGGTAGATGACGTGGGTCTCGCTTCCTTCGCTGCGAATAATAACTTGCTCGCCAGCAAGTTCTTTGCTGTCGTGAGTTGGTTTTAAAACAAGATCAGGATAAGCAGCGACGATTTCAGGAAGATAAAGTGGTGCTTCGGAGAAGTTGATCTTTTTGTGAATCTCTGCGACTTTACTGTCGATCAGTTCAAGGTTTGGCTGAAAGTAGTTGTTGAATTTATTCTCTAGTTCTTTTGACCAACTACTAGCGTTTTTGCGGTAGTAGATCTTTTTTGCATTATCGAGAACTTTATCGTCGATATTAAACATACCGTAGCCACTATATTCTTGGAACGCTTCGGTTTCATCAATCTCGCCAGACGCAACGTCAACAACGAGTTTTTCATCAACACCAAGGTGGTCGGCGATGTTTTTCATGGCTTGAATGGAACGGATGTTCTTCTTGCCCTTTTTCCAGTGACTACAGTCGGCAGGATCAAATCCCAAAATTTGGCCAACATCTTGGTCGATGACTCTGATGCCGCCATACTTGTGATCGAGTACTCTTCGACAAAAACGAAATAAACCTGCAGAATGCGGATATTTGACTTCAGTGTCACGTTTCATGCCATTCCTCCATGGCAAAAGCAGGCGTTCCAAAACGCAAAGGCTAGCTTCGATGGTTCCTGCGATAAGTTTACTGCGATTATCTTACCTAATGGTTAACAGGGATTTTGGATGATGTCAACTGCGGCTTACTTAATTCACAAATCAAATTGGCGAATTTATAAACTGCTAGTAGGCTTGCCTTTAGTCACACTTCTACAGAGCCACGTCAAAGTGTCGTTCTAGAAATTGGCTTTTGTTTTTGGGTGGTGAAATTCGTTCCTAATGACAGATTCACGATCCTGTAAATACAATAATAGAGAGTCTTTATGCTAGGAGGCATGCAGGGATAGTTGAAAAAAAGACCGAAGAGAGCCTCGTTCATCTTGCTAAAAAAATCGACAAAGTCATCAAAATGAAGAAGCTTGAAAAGATGGCTCGTGTCGATTTCAACGCGGATGGTACGTGCATGGAGCTTGCCGATGGATGACTGTTTAAATCGGATTCTGCAGACATGAGGCCGAAAATCAAAAACATCACTCACAGAACAGCAGATGTCAGTGGTGGCTTCCACTCACAGCCAGCCTAAGGTCGCTGGAAGGATTAAAGGGCAATGAGCTTAAATTGGCACGCTCAACAAACCGAAAAGTAACCATAAGAATGCATCGAAGGTCTGATAGAGAGGCTTTCGTCGTATCAGCTCTCGACAGTGTGTAATGTTTTTATACAGTAAGATACGTCAAAGAATAGGTTTTTCCAGGAGAGCTATGATTGATACAATAAGTTGCCCCTGACTCAAAGGCTTGACAAACTCAATTGTGAATTTATGTTTCAGGGAAGGGAGAGTCATAATAGATGTCGAGTGATTCCAGAGTGTTAGAGGAAATGATGAGCCAAGACGATGATCAAAACGACGATCATGGTGGAGGAACCGTCGTTGTCACAAGAACAGACATCGAAGCAAAGGAGCCTTCGATGTACAAAGTTGTATTACACAATGACGACTACACGCCCATGGAATTCGTTGTGATGGTTCTTGAAAAGTTCTTTTCAAAGAAACACGAAGAAGCAACAGAAATTATGCTGCATGTGCATAATAAAGGATACGGCATCTGTGGAATTTATCCTTATGAGATTGCCGAAACAAAGGTCGCACTTGTCTCGGAAACTGCTCGCGATAACCAGTATCCGCTTAAGTGTACGATGGAAAAGGCCTAAAGAAAGGTCCCACCCAATCACGTTGTCAGTAGGGGGGCAGTATGATTAGTAGAGAACTAGAAATCACCTTAAACTTAGCCGTTAATGAGGCGAAAAGAAGAGGTCATGAATATGTTTCTGTCGAACATGTCCTCTATGCTTTACTTCATAACCCCGCTGCCCAGCGCGCCATTCGCGCTTGTGGGGGGTCGGTCGATTCTACGCGCTCGGATCTTGAGCGTTATTTCGAAGAAAAACTCCAGCAACACGAAATGGAAGATGCGCAGGTGCCGCAGCCGACCATTGCTTTCCAGAGGGTCCTGCAGCGTGCCGCTCAACAGGTCATCGCTTCCGGCAAAGAACAGATCAATGGTGATGCCGTACTTGTGTCGATTATTTCTGAAAAGGAATCTTACGCGCGCTACTTCCTATCAAAACAGCAAATTACCCGCTTCGACCTCATCAACTACGTGTCGCACGGAGTCGTCAAAGAAGGGGTCGATCTTGAGGAAGAAGATGAAGGCCCGTACGCTTTAGATGCGGCAGAGCCCCTTGAATCTTCTGAAGAACTTGCCTCAGAAAACAAGATCGACGATGAAACGGAAGTGAAAGATGACAAAGACGGTGATGATCAGTCAAAAAACAAGAAGGGTGCCCTAAAAAACTATACAGTAGATCTCGTCGAAAAAGCCAAGGCTGGCAAAATTGATCCTCTTATCGGTCGTAATGAGGAGATCGAACGAACCATCCACGTGCTTATGCGCAGACGCAAGAATAACCCACTTTACGTCGGTGATTCTGGGGTTGGTAAAACAGCTTTAGCAGAAGGTCTTGCATTACGAATTGCTGATGATGATGTGCCGGAGCCTCTAAAGGGAGCGCGTATCTTTGCTCTTGATATGGGTCTTCTTCTTGCCGGTTCAAAGTTCCGAGGAGATTTCGAGCAGCGTCTGAAAAGTCTTTTGAAAGCTCTTAAAAAAGTGCACCGCGGTATTTTATTCATTGATGAGATTCATACGATTATCGGAGCTGGTGCGGTAAGTGGAGGTGCTCTTGATGCTTCAAATATTTTGAAGCCTTCTTTGGCATCCGGTGAAATCCGCTGTATCGGTTCAACAACTTTCAAAGAGTTTCGTCAGCACTTTGAAAGTGACCACGCGATGACAAGGCGGTTTCAGCGCATTGATGTCGAAGAGCCGAGCGTAGATGATACGGTTAAGATTCTAAAAGGGCTGAAAAGTCGCTACGAAGATTTTCACAAAGTCCATTACACCAATGACGCTTTAAAGTCTGCCGCGGAACTTTCGGCTCGCTACATGCGTGACCGAAGACTGCCCGATAAAGCGATCGATGTGATCGATGAAGTCGGTGCTGCCTTTGCTTTGAAAAAGTCACGCAGTAAAAAATCTGATGAGGAAAAAGAAAAAGCAAAGCCACCAACGATTGGTGCTTCGGAAGTACGTTCCATCATTGCTAAGATGACTCGCATTCCTGAGGATAAAGTTAATAAGTCGGACCGCCAAGCTTTACAGGACCTAGGCAAGCATTTATCTAAAAAGGTCTACGGACAAGAAAAGGCGATTGAGGCTGTTGACGCGGCGATCAAAATGGCGCGCTCTGGTTTAGGTGTTGAAGATAAGCCAATTGGTAGCTTTTTATTTGCTGGACCTACCGGTGTCGGTAAAACCGAACTTGCTAAGCAGCTCGCAAAGACACTTGGTATAGAGTTTATTCGCTTTGATATGAGTGAGTACATGGAACGCCATGCTGTATCGCGTCTCATTGGAGCTCCTCCAGGATACGTCGGTTACGATGAAGGTGGCCTGTTGACCGATGCGGTTAATAAAACGCCGCACGCGGTGGTGCTGCTTGATGAGATTGAAAAGGCTCATCCAGATGTCCATAATATTTTGCTACAGGTCATGGACCACGGTACGCTTACAGACTCGAACGGCCGCGAAACCGATTTCCGCAATGTTATTATGATTATGACGACAAATGTTGGTGCTGCTGAGATGAGTCGTGGAATGATTGGCTTTGATCGCAAGACCGGTGGTGAGGAAGGAAAAGATCGAGAAGCGATGAAAACTGCCTTCTCGCCTGAGTTTCGTAACCGTATCGACGCTATCATTACCTTTAAGCCGCTGCCTAAAGAAGTGATGCTGCTTGTTGTTGATAAATTTTTACGTGAACTCGAAACGAAGCTTTCTGCAAAGCGTGTCAAGCTTGAGGCTACCGATAAGGCTCGTCATTTGCTTGGCGAGAAAGGCTACGATCCTGCTTACGGCGCAAGACCTTTGGCGCGGGTTATTCAAGATCTGGTCAAAAAACCACTCGCTAATGAGTTACTCTTTGGCAAGTTGGCAAAAGGTGGTACTGTTGTCATTGACGCAAAAGACGGCGAAATTGTTTTCGAATTTAAGAAGTAGACGCAATGTCTCATCACCATATGTCCGATCGTACCTCAAAGGGCCCTATTGAATGGCAACATTTAAGGCGGCTCTTTCCTTATTTAATGATCTACCGTGGACGGGTGGTCGTTGCCCTTGTTTTTCTTATACTGGCTAAACTTGCCACTGTTGCTGTTCCAATCGTCTTCAAGTGGATTATCGATCATTACGAGCGCGATCCAAAACTCAATACGATTGTCGTTCCTGTAGCGCTGTTTTTGGGCTACGGCTTTCTGAGGGTCGGTTCGGCCTTCTTCAGGGAGTGGCGCGATGTGATCTTTTCGCGGGTGCGCTTTCATGCCATGGGTCAGCTGTCTAAGAAGGTCTTATCTCACCTTTACCAACTTTCGTTACGTTACCAACTAGAAAGAAAGACCGGCAATATCACGAAAGATCTCGACAGAGGTGCGCGCAGTGTGAGTACGATTCTTAACTTTCTCGTCTTCAACATTATTCCAACGCTGGTTGAATTTGGTTTAGTGGCCATTATCTTGCTCAGTAACTACGATGTGTCTTTTACGCTTTTTACCTTTGCGACGGTTGGGGTTTATATTGTTTTCACTTTCTATATGGCTGATTGGCGAATGGAATACCGCCATAAAATGAACGCCATGGATTCAAAGGCTAGTGGTCGTGCGGTAGATGGGCTTCTCAACTATGAAACGGTTAAGATGTTTACTAACGAAAAGTATGAGCTTGAACGCTACCAGAAGACGCTTTCAAACTGGGAAGACGCTGCTGTCGATAATAGCTCGACAATGGCCTGGCTGAATTTCGGCCAGGCGGTGATCATCGCGATTGGTGTGACGATCATTATGTTAAAGGCTGGTTATCAAGTGGCAGAAGATAAGATGACCATCGGTGATCTTGTACTGGTCAATACGATGATGCTGCAGCTTTTTATTCCGCTTAACTTTCTCGGGATGGTCTATCGCGCTTTAAGCTACGCACTGACCGATATGGATCAAGTCTTCAAACTTCTTGATCAAGATATTGAGGTGAAAGACCGCGCAGGCGCTAAACAACTGGTCTGTCACAGCAGTGATATCGTCTTTCAAGATGTGCACTTTTCTTACAGTGACGATCGTAAGATTTTACAAGGTATAAGCTTCACGATCCCTGCAGGTAAAAAACTTGCCGTTGTCGGATCTTCCGGTGCTGGTAAATCAACGATCGCGCGCCTTTTAATGCGCTTTTATGATGTCAAAAGTGGTTCGGTAAGCATTGACGGACAAGATGTTAAAGATGTCACACAAGAAAGCCTGCGCCAGCAAATCGGTGTTGTCCCTCAAGACACGGTGTTGTTTAACGACAGTATCTTCTTTAACATACAATACGCTCGACCCGATGCCAGTC
>CAZBDM010000328.1:1541-5626 GCA_964490675.1 uncultured Oligoflexales bacterium | reverse complement strand
AATTTCTAGACGGTTGATGTGTTGCTTCGTCGTCGTGAAATCCTCATGTACCAGCTCGTACACTGCGGTTTCACTTCTCCTTGCGCCTTTCACCCGTCCGAACTACGAATCCGTTGATATTTAGGACTATTTTAAAAAAATTTCGGATCCCGGATTAACTAGCTGTAGAGTTGATCGAGTATTAAGTAAGCTTTGCGCAAGGCCGGAACAACGATACTTCCACCAATGAGCAGAGAAATGTCGAGGCTTTCTTCGATTTCTTTGCGGCTCGCGCCTAATCTATAGCTCTGAATGGTGTGATAATTGATACATCCTTCGCATCGCAGAGCAGCTGAAACACTGAGACCGATAAGTTCTTTGGTCTTGGCAGGCAGCTCCCCCTCAAGATAAGCGTTATGGTCGAGGTTGTAGAATCTTTTGATAAAGCGATTGTCAGATGCGAGTACTGCTTCATTCTCTATGGTTCTTTTGCTGAGAAACTCCCTTGCCAAAGGGCTCTTTTCTATGACCTGTTCTTCACTAAAGACATATGTTGGTTCTCGTGAGCTTTTTTGCATTGTTAATCCTTTAAGTCGGGTTGCGTACGATCATTACAGTTTAAAAAGGGCTGCTAAGGGATCTTCAGCGACTTTTTTTATAACGTTTAAAAACCTAGCCGTATCGGCACCATTAATCACTCGATGGTCAAATCCTACGGTCAGGTTCATCACTGATCTTGGTGTCCATTGACCTTCAACATACTTAGCGACGGTTTCGCTAGCGGCTACGCCTAAAATAGCTGTTTCAGGCCAGTTGATAATTGGCATGAGTCCACTTGCCCCGAGACCTCCTAAGTTAGAGATCGAGAATGTTCCTCCTTCAAAGTCGCTCGCCTTGAGGCTTCTCGACTTTGCCTTTATTGAAAGTTCTTTAAGGTCTATTGCGATCTCGCTAATCGACTTTAAGTCGACATCTTTGATCACGGGAACGACGAGTCCGTTTTTAGTATCGACTGCGATACCAATATTAAAATAGTCTTTGACGAGGATCTTTTCATTCGTTGCATCAAAGCTGCTGTTGAGAATCGGCACTTCCTTCAGCGCGAAAGCGACCATTTTGGCTAGGATCGCAGTGATGGTTAGAGATCCTCCCTCCATTTTAATGCGGTCTTTATGCTGCTGACGGAACGCTTCAATGCTGGTCATATCGACTTTCGCTTGTACCCAGGCATGCGGTACTTCACGCCAAGTCCTAGCCATATTTTTAGAAGTCGCTCGTTGGATGCCGTTACAATTGATGACTTCAAAATCGCCGAATTTAGAAAAATCTGGTAATGGTCGGACAGATTCCCCCACTGAGCCGTATTGATCTTTTTTTAGTTTGCGATTGATGTCTTTGACAAAGTCAAAGATATCTTTTTTGGTGATACGGCTATGAAACCCACTGCCTCTCACATCACAGAGATCAACACCAAGTTGACGTGCGATTTTCCTTGCCAGAGGGCTAGCTCTTACGGCATTTCGATCTCCAATTTCAGTGGATCTTGCTCCTTCTGCTGCTGTTTGTTTGCTAGTGGCAAAGAACATTTCGCCAGTCGCTGAATTTAATGGAGATATCTGTTCAGAAGATTTTTTTTCCGGCATCTTTGGCGTTGGTTGATGGGTGGAAGTGTGAATCGCAGCAACATTGTCGTTTACTGCTTTTTGACTTTCGGTGTTTTCTTTAAGTTCAAAAAGAGCCTGTCCGGATTCTACCTTATCACCTTCTTTGATGAGAATTTTAGTCACTGTACCAGATTGACGGCTCGGTACTTCAACGACGACTTTTTCAGTTTCCACCTCAAGGATCGTTTGGCCTTGTTCTATTATCTCTCCTTCGGCTACATGGACTGAAATGATTTGTCCACTTGTCATATTTTCACCCAATTCGGGGAGAATAATCGTCTGCATGTCTGTCTTCTCCTGTGAAACTTTATAGGTCTCTTGGGTTTGCTTTTTTAGGGTCAATACTAAGTTCTTTTCTTGCTCTTTTGATGACGTCATCAGAAAGTTTGGCTTGTCTTGCTAGACTGCTTAACGCAGCAAAAGCAATATACTCTGCACTTACTTCAAAGTAGGCTCGCAAATCCTCGCGAGATTCACTGACACCGTAACCGTCAGTTCCAAGCACAGTGTAGGGGCCTGGAATCCAGCGTCCGACACTTTCCGGTAAAGCTTTTACATAATCACTGGCAGCAACAAAGACGCCTTCTTCGTCTTTCAAGAGATCTTCTAAGAAGGAAGTCTTTGGAGTCTCATCCGGGTGAAGCATATTGTAACGTTCGACATCTTGCGCTTGTCTACTGAGCTGATTGTAACTCGTGACACTCCATACGTCCGTGGAAACACCATAGTTCTCAAGGATTTCCTTAGCTTTTAAAACTTGCATAAGAATGGTGCCACTCCCAAAAATATGTGCCTTAAGGCCTTTTTCACCGGTAAAGTCTGAAGTCTCATAGCGATACATACCCTTAATGATTTTGTCCTCAATATCAGGGTCATCAGGCATTGCTGGCATCGGGTAGTTTTCGTTCATGACAGTTAAATAATAAAAGACATTTTCTTGCTTATCATACATTCTGTGGAGACCGTCACGAACAATGACAGCGAGTTCGTAAGCAAAAGCTGGGTCATAGCTAAGCATATTTGGAATTGTGTTGGCAACCAAGTGTGAGTGACCGTCTTGGTGCTGAAGCCCTTCACTGTTTAAAGTGGTTCTTCCCGCCGTGCCCCCACATAGGAATCCTCGTACCATCATATCTCCACAGGCCCAAATCATATCTCCCACTCTTTGAAAGCCAAAGATTGAGTAAAAGACATAAAACGGAATCATAGGAATACCATGGGTTGAGTAGGCTGAACCAGCGGCTGCGAATGAAGCAAGAGCACCTGTTTCGCAAATCCCTTCTTGTAGAATTTGACCATCTTGAGCTTCTTTGTATGGGAGTAGGCTGCTGGCATCAACGGGGCTGTATTTTTGTCCCTCTGAAGAGTAAATGCCAAAATCCCTAAAGAGAGCATCCATCCCAAAGGTACGAGCTTCGTCAGGGATAATGGGAACGATGTATTGGCCGATGTCCTTATCCTTCATAAGCTTAGAAAGCATCCTGACAAGTGCCATCGTTGAGGAGACAGGGCGATCTCCTGTGCCAGAGAAAAACTCTTGGAAGAGCTCCCGCTTTGGGGTGGCAAGCGAAACACAATTCGTGTTGCGGTGCGGTAGTAAGCCTCCTAAGGCGCTGCGACGTGATTGCATGTACTGAAGCTCGCGACTATCCTCGGGAGGACGATAAAAGTCAGCGCGTCGAATCGCTTCTTCGTCGAGCGGAATATCAAATTTCTTTGCACATTGTAGGAGCTCGTCTTCTGACATAGCTTTTTTCTGGTGGGCCGTGTTTCGTCCCTCTGCGCCACTGCCTAGCCCATCCCCTTTAATGGTTTTCATCAGAATGACGGTAGGTTTGTCTTGACTTTGGCTGGCTTTGTGAAAAGCCGCATAGATCTTTTTACGATCTTGACCACCGCGTTTGATGACTCTGATTTCTTCGTCGCTCAGGGTCTTCATTAATTCTGCAAGTTCTGGGTTTCCTCTCACCCAATGATCTCTGACTCCCGGGCCGTCACTAACTGTGTAGTATTGGTAGTCGCCGTCTACAGCTTCTTCCATACGTCTCTGCAAAACACCTCTGTGATCCCTTGCAAAGAGATGATCCCACTCACCGCTCCAAATAACTTTGATGACATTCCAGCCGGATCCGCGGAAGCTTCTTTCGAGCTCTTGAATGATCTTACCGTTTCCTCTTACGGGACCATCGAGCCTCTGCAAGTTGCAATTAACGACAAGTATGAGGTTATCGAGGCGTTCTCTAACAGCGATGTTTATGGTGCCTAGAACTTCAGGTTCATCAGCTTCCCCATCTCCAATAAAGTTCCAAACCTTGCCGCCGTTTCTAGGCTTTAGACCGCGGTTTTCTAAATATTTTGCGAATCGAGCTTGGTAGATCGAGAGAGGGGTTGATAGTCCCATCGAAGCCGTCGGTGTCGGCCAAAAGTTAGGCATATGACGAG
>CAZBDM010000328.1:0-1531 GCA_964490675.1 uncultured Oligoflexales bacterium | reverse complement strand
CCTCCCGGCTGCAGCTGTCTGCGGAAGTTGGTCAGTTGTGTGGTGCTGAGACGGCCCTCTAAAAAAGCACGCGCGTAAATACCCGGGGAACCATGTGGCTGGGTGTTAACGATATCGCCGCCATAGTCTTCTGTTTTACCTTTAAAGAAATGATTGAATCCGACTTCAAGCATTGTTGCAGCGGAAGCATAAGTAGCGATATGACCGCCGACTCCCGAACCGCTTTGAGCTGCTTTGGCTACCATGGCCATAGCGTTCCAGCGGATGATTCTTTCGATGCGTTCTTCAAAAATTTCGTTACCGGGGTAGGGGACCTGTTCGCTAACTGCGATGGTGTTGCGATAAGGAGTGTTTAAAGTCGCTTCCTCAAGCGTAATGGCGCTCTTTAAAACTTTGTTTTGTAGATTACGCAGTAAGTCCTTAACATGCAAAGGCCCGTATTCTTTAAGGATCGAATCTAAGGCTTCAAGCCACTCTTCTTGTTCTAATTCCCACTCATGGATGTTGGGATCATCAGATTCCTGATTAAGGTGATGCGGATGAAGCATAAGACCTCCTTGGGGTTGTGATCTCTGCGCATTTTAAACGATTTTAAGTACCGGTGATGTCTATCTTGATTTTGACTGGGCAGTCAATCATAAAGCTAATAGTTCTAAGGAAAGATGTTAAATAGATTAAAAATATGATTGTTTTTTTAAACTTCAATGAAAAATTTTTAAAAAATAAAGTGGTTTACGGCAATATAGAGACAGCGGGTTCATTTTCTTCTGACATTAAATTTGTAAGGCTCGCTCTCAATTTGACCGTCACTTTCATATCTTGCTCGGTCAAGTTAATGACAGCGTGGATGGGGGCAAAACGGGTAAGTCCAATGACATCGTGGTAGTGATCTGCTGTGTAAATACAAAGCTGCTGCCAATCGCTATCGTCTTCGATGGCTTGAGAGGCCACTTTCGCTTTGAATTTTGTGATCGTTGATTCGTATGCTGCACACTGCCACTGTTCAACTGTGAAGGCCGGTTCCGTTGCTTGGTTTCCGGCAGTTGGATCTGAGGGAAGACCTAGTCCGGTCTTTATGACTTTACAGCGAATTGCAGAAGTACCTTTCAACTCAATTCTCGTGATACGGGCGCGGCATTCCATAGAATATGGCCCCAACATCAACCCTTCGTTCGTCCCATTAATGTCCTCAGGTATCGAAACACCAAGCGCCTCTTCGAGGCTTACAATTTGTTCTTGGGGAGCGGATTCGTTCTCTGGTTGTTTGTCCTTGTTTTGTTCTTTATCGGTCGAAGGTTTTTCGTCTGTTGTTGAGGAGGTCTTCTGTTGATCGACCGACGTGGCAACCTGGTCTTCATCATTGCTGTTACTAAGCATACCTTGAGATTTTCTCAGCGACATTTCTTCTGTCGATAGATTCGATCCGCAGGCAGGCAGGCAGAATGAATGGTAATAATAACAAAGAATACTTCAACACGATAAAACCCCCGATCCTTTGTGCTCTATCGGTTGAGAGCTGGCGATTGGCGAG
>CAZBDM010000327.1:4845-5626 GCA_964490675.1 uncultured Oligoflexales bacterium | reverse complement strand
AGTGTTCTGAATATCTTGGATTTGATCAAAACTGAATCTATCGAAATCAAAACCTGTCTGGACTGGACTGGCAGCATTAAACACTTCACGAAATGCTGAGTCTGGAAGTTGGTTGGCAGTATTCTTGGCGGTTTGAGCTAGCTTACATAACTCTTCCATAGTATCCTCGCTTTTAATTAACTTAACTTGACAATTCCTTAATTTGGTATAAGCCTCAACATAAGCTGTAAGCTCCGAGACTGTGACATCGTCTACGTCTTTGAGATCATATTTTCTTAATGCATCACTTGTATCATGGAAGTCACGTGAGAGACTCTCCTGACTATTCGCAAATCCTCTCATCCCATAGGTGATTGCATTATGAAGTACCGACGATGAAGATTTGTCCGTACCTAGTGACCATGAGGAAGTATTTGGTGATGCGGACATAAAAAGAAGAAGATTTCTTTTGCTAGCACTTCTAGGAATATGATGCAGTAAATTACCTGAAAAGCAGGTTTCGAAAATAGCGATCAACTCATCTGAACCATCTGAAAGTGGCTCTATAATTTCTTTCCAAAATTCACTCCAGGTGATGCGTTTTTCATGGACCGCTCTCAAGTCTGATGTTGAGGAATCTTTCTTTTCTAGCGAAAAATAGCCGTCACCTCCAGCTTCAGTAGTGATGCCATGAGCAAGCAAATGGAGGATGATTTCAGTATTTTTTCCATTTGCTTCTTTCTGAATTCGATCGACAATTTTATTAAATATTGTCAATGTCTCGGATCTTGTATCTGTTTGA
>CAZBDM010000327.1:0-4835 GCA_964490675.1 uncultured Oligoflexales bacterium | reverse complement strand
GCTGCGGCCTCGGCATGAAAGACTCACAATTTGTGAGATCTTTTCATATCCCTCACCAATGCTTGTTGTCATAAGACTTCGGTAAGTCTCCCAACTACTTAGAGCCCCTGTTTTAAGTTTAATATCGGAGTGGAAAACGATAAGATATTTTTTTGTGTTCTCCTCGAATTTCTTTCGTCCCTCCATAACTGCTTCGATATCTCTGTTAGATAACGAGTCTAGGTCACTAGTTGTTTTGGTAGGCTGGCAACTTATGAAGAAAAATATAGAGAAAACAGCTTGATAGAAATATCTCTTAAACATTCTTAAAAACTGATTCATGTTTTACTCTATGGTTTGGTGATCGAGGTTGTTAGTTTATCATACTAAGCATAGCATATAGACTCTTAAACAGAAACGGTATCGATGATCGATCGTGAAACCTACCAAGTAATATTTTTGACGTCCTCTTATTGGATCCTCTTGGCAATGTGTGTAACGTGGGCTGCTGTGTTTATAAAAGAAGTCCTAAGTAAAATGAGCGATGATACTTGTCGTATCGTCATTTGGGCACTTGCTATCTCACTCTTTCTAGTCGTTACAGTATGGATTTCAGTGGTTCCGGGTTTTCGTGTCCTGAGTGATGAATCTAATCTGATTTCTGTATCAAAATCATTCTATCTCTCAAAGCAACCACTCAATGTGACAATGGGTATGCAGTCTTTTGAAAAATTTCAGATGCTCGCTTCTGAAATTCCAAAGAGGCCACTCTTATATCCTTTTTTTATCAGTATTCTTCATAGTATATTTGGTTATCATAGTTTAAACGCATTCCTTACGAATACCTTATTTCTACTTTTCTTTCTTACAGTAACAATAGTTGTCGTTGTCAAAGTAAGGGGCTGGATGCTTGCCATTGCTGCTACTTTTTTAGTTTTGTCTCAACCCATTATAACGCTGTCAGCAACATCTGCAGGACTCGACTTTTTCTCGGTTTTTTGGCTATTCGCTTTTCTTTTGTGTTTATGGAAATTTTTAAACACTCGAACCGAGCAGTCTTTTATCCTTCTATGGTGTACTGGTATCATGTTGTCTCACACTCGCTACGAATCGTTGATTTATCCACTTATCGTTTTTTTAGTATTAGCGATTGTTTATCCAAGTCTGATCCTAGCGTTGATACGCAAGTATTTTGTCTTGTTGCCTATGACATTAGTTTTTTTGATCCCTTTGATCTTACAGTTTTATCTTAGTCAAGGAAAATACGAGAATCCCGTCGGGCAACCTCTCTTTAGCTTAGAGTATGGTTGGCGTAATGTGGTCGTCTATTTTCAAAATTTCTTAAGATTAGACTTTTATTTACCGTATGCAACTCTACTAAATCTATTAGCTTTAGCAGTTATTCTCGATCTAGCAATATCTTTTTTAAAGGGGAGATTGATTATATCTCTCAATCACAAAAGTGTCTTCTATAGTATTATTTTCCTTTTATTAGCAGTAAACATGTTAATTTTTATGATGCATTTTATGGGAAGCTATAATCACCCTGCTCAGGCAAGATTTTTTATTTTTAGTAGTCTCATTTATTCTTTTATTCCCATCATCTTTTCTGAAAAGGTAGGTTGGTTAACTCCGAAAAGAATTGTCACTGCGGCGATTTTGTTGTTTTTGATCTACCACCCAGTATCGACGTCAAAGTCTTTTTCCAATTCGTTAAATGAGGTTAGAAAAACAAGATTTGAAACTGATTTTTTTAAAACAAAAGGTCGACGCGATATTTTATTAATCATTGATCGCCCAGGTCAATATGTCATAGATGGTATGAGCGCCGTCGATTTTGACTTTGCAAATAAAAACTACTACAGGTTGATTATGAACAAAGGCAATTTTGTATTTAAAGAGATATATACTGTTCAAGAGGTTTCTTATTCAACTGCTAAAGTGTTGTCTCATCATAGACTTGATGCAAGATATCAGCTCACTGATCTAGCGAAGAAACAGCTTACAGGAGACTCTTATATTGTTATCTCTCGAGTCAAAAACTTATAGGTCTAATGCTATATGTTGCCATTCGTGCAATAATTAAGAAAGTATAACATCTGGACCTCCCCCATTTCGCAGGATAGTCTCTCAAAATCCAAGGGAACGTCTTAAAGTGGAGGCCTTTCAAGCCAAAGCTGTGAGCTGCGTCGAATAAACTTCTAAACTAACCTTTCGACCGGTATTTGATAACTTTCTTTACGACAAGAAAGCCAGCTACGACGACTGCTGCAAATATCAAATAAAGAGCCACATCAGCTGCGACACTAAAGTCTTTGTGAGGATGATGATGAGGGTATGAATGTGGGTGAGCATATGCTTCCATATTAATGCCTTTAAGAGAGTTAGTTATTAAAGAAACCATTCTGTCTGATAGAAATGATCATCGACAACACTTCCACTCACGATCAAAATACCAGAGTAGGTTTAAAACAGCGAGCAATTAATTTCCACGGATTCTCCCATTGACTGACCACTTGCTCGCTGCAAGACGTCTTCGACTTCAATCAGATTCAGTTCTTAGAAGCAGACCTTCTCACCAGCGCATACGAGTATAGGCCAGGTGGCCCGGGGAACGATTGCTCGGATACATTGAACAGCCCAAAAAGAGCCGAAATTTCGAGGATAGGGAGCTAAATCGTAGCTACGCACCCTCGCGTGTGCAGATGTGTGTCCAGCCCTTGGGCAGACCAAGGTGATTTTAAGGAATTGAAATCACTTAATAATTTTGATTTGTCTGACGTATGTGGGCATAGTTAAAAGCGGCAACAAAGACGAATCCACCAACGAGATTTCCGATAACGATGGTTGATAAAAACGTTAGCATGTTCGAAAGACTATAGTGTGCCCCATGCAGCCAACCTAAAAATACTTCTGCAGAACCAGCAATGGAGTGATGAAAACCTCCCAACCCAATGAGAAAGGTGACGATGTAAATCGACATAATTTGACTCATTTGTGGTGGAGCCGCAAGCACAAGCCAGCCGCCCATAGCCATGAGAAACCCAGCAACAATGGAACTAATCAAAAGCGTATCGTGGCTGTAATCTATGATGTGATGGGCAACCTCTAAAAACCCTTGGCTTGCTTGCAAGACAGGTTCAGAAAGGACGAGTAAACTACTTAGAAAAATGGTACCGATAAAGTTACCCCCGAGAACGACAAGCCAAAGCCTTAAGACTTTTCCAAATTTTGCTCTTTGATCGAAAAGAGGGTACGCAGCCGTGGCCGTGTGTTCTGTAAAGAGTTGGTTACCGCTCAAGATGCACATAATGAAGCCTAACGGGTAGAAAAAGGCAACGATCAGTCTTTTCAAGTAAGGCGATAGATCATTTGGAAGCATCTGGGTCACGATCCCTACAGCCATTGCTGAAAAACCTACAATTATACCGGCTACAATGGCCGAGAGAAGAAGCGAAAAGACGGGTCGCTTGATTTGCTCTAATCCTTCCGAAATTGCTCGCTCGAGTATGTCATCCGGGTGAGCCTTTGCTTGGTCAGTTCGTTTAATGATAACTGGCACAAACCTATCGTCTTCTTCTTGTCTTTCCACCGACCTTTTAGTGCTCGCACTTTTATGCGGTGCGATAAGATGTCCTTTAGCGTTAACTAATTTCATGAGACCTCGTTTAAGCAACTTGCACTTGATTTGAAATTTTCTTAATTCCTGGCATGTTTTCCGAAATGACTCGTTCAATAATATTCATCTTGCCAGGTAGATCGACAATTCCTGTAACAAATGCGATATTTTTACAGATGGCGACTCTCAGGTCCGAGTGGATGAAAAACTGTCTTAGTATGTGTTGAGCTTTGCTGGCTTGTGCACAATTTGACTTGTAGAGTTCTTTCGATACGGTCAAGCGATTGTGGATTTGCTTGATGCCATTCAGCGATGATAGGACCTTTTCAATATGATGATACTCTCTAGCTGTCGGCACTGCTCCTCTCAGGGTTAATATTCCTTCTTTTACGGTGATGCCGATCGATTGCTCGACTATCGACGGCTCTTCGATCATCTTTTGATAGGCAAGGTTGACGATTTCTAAATCACTTTGTGGACTGATCGTCACTTTGACGCCTTTGCCAACAACATCAGAAACACCTGGAGTAGCTAGGGCAATACGCTCGAGCTTTCTTTTCCGTTTAAAGCTCTTGAGTTTACCGAGTAGATAAGCTTTACCATTTCTGACATAAAATTTTACTTGTTTTGTACCATTTGCAAACACCCGTACTCGTGCTGAAATGGCTTTAGATATTCTCTTGTCTTGTTTGGTCAAACCCATACCCTTTTGATGATTATAGTTATGTTCTAATATGAGCTTGCTACACTTATGTGACGTATCGATCGAACGAAAGACATCATCGACACCGGCGCGGTATAGGTTTCTTACGCGAGTCTCTGAAGTATGATCAGGAACTTTAACAATAACTGTGATGTGCTTAAAAGGATTTTTATTCTTGAAAGCATCGATAAATGGCATAATATCGTCGTCTTTTAGAGGTAAGCTGATAACGACGGCTACAGTCTGATGGTCAACTACGTAAGCCAGGTCTCGATGGTTTTTCATTTTCGTTACTTTATAGTAATTATTTATATAAGTTTTGGAACACCAAATATATTTAAAGGATTATTCTGATCTTTCTATAACGCCGCTGTGGCTTAGCCTGGTTATAGCGCCACGCTCATATGATATGAGCTATGAGAGCTTCATGCTTGATGACAAATCTGAGTGACGTGGAGGCCATGGGTTCAAATCCCATCAGCGGCATTTTATTTTTATACCAAGATGGTCAGAAGAATCAGCACCAAATTCAAA
>CAZBDM010000326.1:0-5639 GCA_964490675.1 uncultured Oligoflexales bacterium | reverse complement strand
ATCACGTTCCGGTGCCTCCTGGTCAGGAGGGTAAAGACATGCATGTCTTCATAGATATTGTCTTTTACTGGCACTTATCATCAGATAACAACTGGGTCACCACAACCTCGTAGAGAAAATTTGACTGACCTTCCGGTACGTAAAAGTCGAGGTAATACTCGACACAATGCTGCATTGCAGTGATGTGCTCATCGTCGGTGATCATCGATAGATTAATATCAAACCTGGTCGTATTAACTGCATGGATAGGTTTGTCTTTTATTGTATAGATCCACCAAGTCCGCGTCGCTCTATCCTCGGGTGTTTTAAAATCACCTTCATTTATACTGCCTAAAGTTCGATGGTCGGCATGATTTTTTATATCGAATGCTCTCAAGCTAAAATCGCTTGTTTGCTTTAGTTCTAGAAGACCGATTTGTTTTTCCACTGACTCTGGATCGACGAAGCTAACCTCCAGATCATTGGTTTTAAGGTCTGCTTCGTTGCTAGGCGAGCCGCATGCCCCCAAACTAATGAGGCAAATAAAACAAATAGCAATCTTTTTCATTTTCAACCTCTTCAAAATGATCGTCGCCCTATTTATTGGCGACCTTGTATTGCTGGGTGTGCTTGTAAAACTTGACCTAAAACGACCCCTTGAAAAATTGATAACGCCCAGTACTCATCAGTATTAGACAGCATCTCCATCGTCCTTTCAGAAAAGAAATCATCTTCTTTGACTTCCTTCTTACTGCCACTGCGCTGAGAAAGGAGCCGTGCGTAGTAAAACTGTACGATTTCTATTTCAGAGGTGAGATAATCTCTTTTTCTGTCGGTATCCGACTGAGGTGATTGAAGTTCCTTGCCGAGAACCTGTGTGACTTCTAACACTTCTAACGCCTTAGCAAAACTTTTGTCATCAAATCGGTCGTTAGTCAAACCTTCTTTCTTGATCATCTCTACGACTTCTCCAGGAGAGTATTCTTTTTCGGCGGTCGTAGGAGACTCGCTGGCAAGAGAGCTGGTCTGTGGATCGCTAGAACCACAAGCAGAAATAAGGGAATAAAACATAACAAAAGTAAGAGATACGAATAGATTTCTAAACATTTCAACCTCAGCTACAGTAAAAAACAACACAACACGGTCTTTTTATCACGGCAATAATCGGAATTTTCTTCGAAAAATTGAGTGTCTATGGAAATAAAGTCTTTCAAATTAGGGATTTGTTTTGAATCTCACTTATACAAAAGAGCTTCGAACAGGGGTTGCTATTAAATTCTTTTTTAGTAAAAAAAAATCAGCTACTTATCGTTTACATGTTGTAAATATTAGATTTTTAGGAAATAAGAAGGTGGTCTTATCTTACTGGTTATTTAAAATGCGAAGGGAGTTGGGCCATGGAGTCCAAAATATCATTTCTCATCGTACCGCTTTTTTTGTTAGTTCTCCTCATATGTTTCACGGCCAATGCTTCAGTGTCGCCGATGGATGGAGCAGAGGTCCTGAATCGAGCTGAATCGCCGGTCGCTATCGATGGTCCTCCGGAAGCGGAATCTTCTTAGTTCCACAGCTTGAGATACTCACCGTTTTTATCATAGCGTTTCAGCTGCTCAGGAATATTAAAGCGTCTCACCCCTCTGGGATCGACTCCGACGCCAGCCAAATACATCCAGTTGCCCCAATTAGAGAAGACATCATAGTCGATCAGGTGCTTTTCAAAAAAACGTGCTCCTGATCGCCAGTGTAGGTTGAGGTCGTGGAGCCAAAAGCTTGCAAATAGCTGCCTTGTCCGATTGGACTGAAAGCCTGTTGTTTCCAGTTCGTTTATTGCAGCCTGCCAGAAGCGATGGGAGCTCATTCTTTTTAAGTCTTCGGAGCTATATTCATGATATTCAGAAAAGTCACCAGCCCCTTTGATTCCGTTAGCTGAGAAAAACTTCGTCTCACAGACTTGATAATGCCAGTAAAAAAATTCGCGCCACAGTAATTCAAAGACTAACCAGTAGGTTGACTTATTGCTTCCTCTCCTTTCTTCGTACTCTTTAATTTGGTTGTAAAGATAACGAACATCGAGTGCGCCACAGGCCAAATAGGGAGAAAACTGTGACGAGTAATCATTGCCTACCATTGCATTGCGTGTCTCAAAATAACGAGAAGGAAGACTCGATTGATGAAAGTAAAAGTCGATTCTTTCGACGACTTGTCGATCAAAGGGTTCAAGGGCGTCGTTATAGTAATGCGGAAGGCTCTTTTCGGCTTTTTTGCGAAATCCAGAAAAAGAATCTGGTACAGTAAAATCGAGATCATCAAATAACCTGTTTTGCACACCTTCGCATAGGTATCCTTTATACGCTTGTTGTTCTTCAAAGGCTTGCCATGCAAAAACGATATCTTGAGCACCTACTGATCGACGATCATTGGGCTGATAGCTTGATTGAGAGTAGACTTTCTTTATTTCTTCAAAGCGTTTTTCGAAAAATCTGCTTTGCGCCTCTCCATAAACAGCTGGTGAAAAAACTAAAGGACAATGATTCTTTTTTGCCGCCTGTAATCCCCGACAAATATCATTAATGACGAAAACCTTAGATGTGTTGCTAATAAACTCAGTCAATCGGTTCCACCCTTTTTTTGATTTCCCGAAACTGTTTATCTTGCATGATCCAATGGCCAGGCCCAAGAGTTAGTGAAAGAAGCCACTGAGGTCCTTTTACTCGTAAGCGAGTCAAGAGATATGTTTCGTCAGCACGTGCTTCAAGGGCCCAAGTCATATTGCATCTTTTTCCGACGGTCATCGTCAAAAACTCATTCTCCTTGAAGTCCGAAAAGGTGAACAAGGGGATCTTTTGGCCTTTTACAATCTTCTGCAGATTGGGATCGATGTGTTGATAACTTTTCTTGCCAAAGTTGTCGATCAGATCGTAACTATACCATCCAGCACGTCCGTTACCCATTTGTACGATCCAAGGCCATACTTGTTCAGGGCGTGCTTTGATCATGATGCCTTGGTCTGCGTGCCAATAAGGGCACTCTATTTCCGTATCACCAGGAAGTGATTTCATTTTCACTCCTTATTCTATTGTATACCCCATTCATTTGTTCGAACGTGTCACATCTAGAGTACCCATAACGATTGAAGATAGGCAAATATCAATGCTCACAAATACAATCTGCAGCGCGATTGTGATCGAACGCATAAATGTAACTCTTCAAATCTATTGGTATATCTTTCGGATGAGCTGGTGATGTGGCATAATCGTAGCAAATCTTTTTTAGAACATGTCTCAACCAAGAGGACTAATGACTATGACGGTAAGCATGCGCGCTTTTTTAATTGGTTTAAGTTATCTGTTTTATCAACCACTGATAGCACAGCAAGATTGCTCTCCTGAAAAAAGTTATCAGTATGAAGCCGACGATGTCGCATATGAGGCTTTAGAGTCAACAGAAAATATGGCTGTTAAAAAGCACAATGTTTGCGATTCTTGGACACAGTACTACTTCTACACGTTTCTTAAAGTTGATGCTGACAAAGATATTGGCTTGATCTTTTTGCCGGGAGCTAATGTTGCACCGGAGTCTTACGCGCCTGCTCTTCGTCAGATTGCAAACTCTGGATATCCAGTCTTTCTGCTGCCTTTGGCGGCTATTATCCCAGGTCAAAGCGCTTCAAGGATTGACAAAGTGATTGCTGAACACGCGCAAATTAAGCGCTGGTATTTAGCCGGTCACTCGTTTGGAGGTACGGAAGTTAGTTCCTATACACGCAATCATTCAGACAACATTGAAGGCTTGATTTATTGGGCGTCCTACCCATCGTCATTTTATCGTTTAAATCGTTTAGACTTAAAGGTCTTATCGATCTACGGGACAAAAGACGGTATCACTGAGCTAAGCGACATCGAAAGCAGTAAAAGACATTTACCAGCTCACACGGAATTTTCTTCTATTGAGGGTGGCAATCATACGCAATTTGGCTATTACAATGATGGCGAGTTACAAAGAGGTGATAAGCAGGCTGAGATTTCAAGACAGGATCAGCAGGCTGAGATTGAGAGATTAAGCTTAGACTTCTTAGATCGAATGAATGAACAAAGTCCCCGATGGCTTTAATGTCATCGGGGTTTTCGGATCACTCAGAGTTTATCTAAAGAGACGACTTTGCAGTAATGCATACCTTGAAAACGTCCGTCAGAACCCTCATCGGCAGAATCAGTAAGAAGGACGGGTAGTTTTATGGTTGTCATGTCTTCCGATTGTTCGTAATCGATCTCTTCATTGACCCACTCAGGTCCAGAAGTAAGGTCTTTAACCTCGAAGACGAAACGATCAGTATCTATTTCTAGCTCTTCTAAATAAGCAATATTGAGTGCAACGCAGTCATCGGCTGGTAACTCTTCAAGATCAAGGTCGAGAAACTTTGCGACAGAACTGTTGCGTTTCATTTTACATGCCATACCGTACCCTTGATCATAGCCGGTTGTCATTATCGTTGCTAGGCTTTGTTCAGAAGGCGGCTGTAACTTTGGTTTCGAAAAAACAAAACCAATCAACGAGCCAGGGTAGTCTGAAGTAATTGTAATGTCCGTTTCAACCCAGGATAAAGCTTTTGACTGGATAAAAAAGCATGGATCTTCAGAAGATGCTATGAGAGAGGACGACCAAAGCATAAATGCTGCGACAAAGTATTTCATGATGCGATCTCCACATGTAAAAATTTCCGATTTTTTTCATCCTAACACAAAAGTCTTTGGTGTTGCGACTTTGATTATGTTTTCGTTAAGGGATTAAAAAGAATCAACAAACATAAACATTGTATTATTCAAAAATTCTTTAAATAATGGTTACAACATTAAGAGTTATGAAAGGGATTTTTGATGAATAATAAGTTAGTCAATCTAAAAACATTGATAACGAAATCGGCTCTGCTTGTTGGTTTGAGTCTATTACCGAGTTTAGGTTTCGCACAGACTTTAGTCGTCACTATTGCTAATGATCATCAATCAGAAACCCTAAAAGACTTAAGTCTATCGGGCTATGATGTTGCCGGAGTCGATCGCCAAAAGATGTTAATAGATGTCGTGATTCACTCGATTGAAGAGCTACAAAATCTTGAGGAAAAAGGTTACAAGATCGAACAGCATAAGTCTTTCGATAAGAACTTTGCTCCTGATGAAGGTTACCATACCTTCGATGAGGTCGAACAAAGACTTAAGCAGTTTGTTGCAGACTATCCGGAGATTAGTAGCCTTCACGATTTAGGGCGTTCTATCCAGTCGCGGTCGATTTTTGCCATTCGTATTACAGATAATCCTCATCAACAAGAAGCAGAAGAACCGACGATTCTTTTTAACTCACTCCATCATGCGCGAGAGATCATGACTGTAGAAGTCACTATGGATATGATTGAAACCTTGTTAACAAGTTACGGAAAAGATCCAAAAGTGACTGAGTGGGTTGATCATAGTAATATCTGGATTGTGCCTATGGTCAATCCAGATGGCAGTCATAAAGTTTGGACTCAGAATGCTTTTTGGAGAAAAAATGTACGCAATGGGTTAGGGGTCGATCTTAATCGTAATTATCCGCATCTTTGGGGGAGCTGTGAAGGTTCAAGTGATATGGTCTTTGCTCCCAACTACCGCGGGCCCTCACCCGCTTCA
>CAZBDM010000325.1:0-5648 GCA_964490675.1 uncultured Oligoflexales bacterium | reverse complement strand
TGTTGGAACAGTTGGAGTGCTATGCGCAATCTTTAGGAGAAAGAAATTAGCGTGGCGTCGTACGAGTAAATTTAAAGAGCTTCCAAAATGGACGAAAGCTCTGGTCGATACAAAATGGGAAATTTTAAAAGCATGTTTTTTACTTGTCGTAGGCATCAATTTCCTTAATATGTCTGTCGTTATCGGCAATGACCTGGTTATGATAAGCTCGATATTCATGGTTATGAATGGTATGAAAAACCTCACAGCGCCCGTCATGGCCATCGCTGCCGACACCGCCCTTAGTAAGGAAAGTCAAAAAGAACAATTCATCGCCAAACAATTTGCCAGTGAGGCGTCATTCAACTAAATTCTTTGGTGCTTAACAAACCAGAGGGGGGGGATCACCAGTTCGGCGATCCTCCCCTCTGTTTTTATTAAAAACTCCATTCCTTATTGTACTATTTTTGGCTATCATCAATGATAAGCCATCCGTCATTAACTCAATCATTTGGGGAAGGGCATTGATGAGAGGACTTTATCTTTTCCGTTTCTACATACTCTCTTTTGCTGTTCTGTTGACATCCTGTATGCATGAGGAAAAGTCTGAGGATCGAGACACAACCTATCAACCCGTTAGACAGCCTTCCAATCAAAACCCGAACAGTGAAGATTCCATTCCACCTCCGGACCCAGTAGATAAAACTCAACGATTAGAAGGTATCATTGAGGGGAAGAATTGGATTTTTGAAAAGGGTATTTTAGAGCAGTCTAATTTTGGCAGTCAACTCTATCAGATCACCTTGGATTATGATTCAGGAATGCCCCATTGTAAGTATATCAATGATAAATCATCGCCGTATGTTTTAGATGACATTAGACGATATAAACCCCTTACCATCAGTTTTCTCGTTAACCCTTCCGATTTGAAAGTAGGTAGACTGACCAACCTAAGAGGAGTCACTATCTCTGGATCAAGAACTCTATCATTTGATATCAACTCTGGAATAACTATCGAATTCAGCGAAGTTGGCGAAAGTAAATCAGGTGTCAAAGGATATTTGAAGATTGTTGATCCGAACTATCAAACGCGACTAGAAGGTGCGTTTTCAGCAGTCAAGTGTCAAAGTGACCTCTGACGTTAGCGACAAAATCAATCTCCCTGTTCTTTACCCACTACGTCAACTGGAGCAAAAGAATGAGAAACTATGCCATATTCCTTTTACTCTTTTCGCAGCTTTCTTCCAGCTGCATAACGAAAGTTGATGCCCACCGAATCGGCTATATCAGATTTGAAGATACCGACAGCCCACCCAAGAAGTCGAAAGTAGCGGTTGAAGAAACCAGTTGTCATTGGATTCACAACGACTACTACAACGGCGTTATCGATGATTTAAAGAAGGAGGGATATGTTGCAATCAGCAATGCGATCCTCGAGAGGAAAAGTTATTTTTTTGTTGTTAGCCTCTCGGCGCATGGATTTATTGACTGTTATACAATGAAAGGCAAAGGAATTTTGAAATGAAGCTTTTCTTTATTGTAAAAACGCTAGTTTTGCTTTTCACACTGACAAGCTGTCAGTCGACTTATAAATACGAGATCATGAGAGCCAATGTTGTTTCCTTTTCGAAGCAGTCTCCTCCTTCTTCTAATAGAAAAAGAAAAGGTAAAGAACTCAACATCAAAAGCTGCGACAAGTCCATAGAGACAAATCCCATCGGAGCTCTTATTAAAAAAGCAGAAAAGTTCGGTAACAGCCCATATATCTATGATGTCGTTATATATGAAGGTAAGCATGAAGGTAAACCATGCTACTTTTTAATCGGTGAAAGTTAAATAGCGATCAAGGCAAGATCAATGACATACAACGGAAAGAAGCAAGCCAACAAGCTTGCTTCTTTTTTTTCAACAAAATTTGCTCGACTGTATTATTTGACCGTAATAGCTACCCACAGAACGCAAACATTATAAGGTTTAACCGTGCTTTCTCAATAAGATAACGCTTATGGTATATTGGTACTAGTACTGAACGACGACTTGTTCACCTTCACCATCAAGGTCCCTTCCATTGCCAGCCATTTCACCTACTGACAAAGCTTCTAACGCTTCAGAATAATCATTATCAAACGCTAAGTCTCCATCAACATCTAATGCATCCACTTTAAATGCTCTAAAGTCTTTGCTTGCTTTTCTTAGAGCGGCCATGACAGATTCGTCTTCAAAAGCAAACCTTTCATAGTCGATGGCGAAAATACGAAAATCTTTTTCTAGTTCGTCAATGATAATTTTCATAGGCAGGACGACATTAGCCAAAGCATAGCCATTTTCTGAGAAATTATTTTTTTCAAGCTGAAAGTGGAGCACATAAAATCTACGCAGGGTTGCATCTTTTCCATAGGGAGATGCTTCTCCGGTGAATCTTCCATTTCTCTCTTGCTGAATCTTCAAACCTTTTTCAATACCTCTATGAAGGGGTTGAGTGAACTGAAATCGCCAGCCTCTTTCTCCAAAGTAACCCTTGACCATATCTCTGATGGTATCAGCGTTTGAAGTTCCTGCTTGATTGACAATTCTTGGAATACCCCTAACGTCAATAAAAGGCCCCGCTCCTTTTTGTCTAAATGCGAGAGATTTTGTAGTAAATTTCATCCGTTGTTCACGACTCAGGACACTACCACTCTCATCTCTAGTGATACTATACTTAAATGTATCTCTTAATTCCTTGTGAAGTACGACGGCATCATTACAGAGTTCTTCGCTTCCGGTAATGCCTTCAATACCTAAAGCGAGCATCATTGCTTTCGGATTCGGAATTGTCACGCGCGTTCTATTGTTGCCAATATCAGTTAGCGTGATACGGCAGGGCATCACGATACCGACATCATGGGTCAAGTTGATCGCTTCGAAGATTTTGGAAAAGTTACAAAAGAAAAGATCCTTATGAGTTAAACCATTATCTCCACGACTAGTCTCTCTTTGATCTTGATGCATGCCTGTCAGCTCTTTAAAATCTGAAACAGAATCGGATCCGTTTTCATGATTTTTGTCTTTGATAAACTTTGTAAATACCGCAGACAAATCTTCAATTGAATATCCTTCTGCAATTCCTTCAAAATAACCTTCTTCAATGACTGTTGGGGGTATTGTGGACAGATCATTAGCTAAACCAGCGGGGGTTTCCATTAGTGAAGAATCAACCGGCTCAGAGACAGAACAGCCCGTAACAAAAAACAGTACACCAAAAACAAGGGTAAACAACCTATCCATGATCTTTAGATCTCCTAAACTGGTTTGCAAACAACTGAACTTGATCCTTAAGTTTGCAAGAGTGATTAACGGATGCCTAGGATATTGCAAGGCGGGGGCCAAATTCGTATCGAAAACGAACCGGACTTGTCTGAAAGATTTGACAAAGAATGAGTAAGAATTCAAAACTTTTCTGATTCACTTGAGATTAGCGGGCAATGGTTGAAGGCGAAGCGACAATGGAAGGCAAAAAACATACTGGTTAGCTTTTCTTAACCCCTAAAAAAAACAGGAAAAATTACATTTCAGAAGGTTTGTTACTGGAAGATAAAAAGGTGTAAAAAATGTTTAGAGTTTTTTACACCGTCAAAAGTTTAGTCAATCTGAATGAACGGGACCTGCGATGAAAGGAGAAGATTAGTTAAAAAACCAGCTTCTAAAGACTCTCTAAACTCCTTTTAGAATTTATTCGGTAACGCTTACCTTGCTGAGATAACGGTAGTTCAATATCATCGCCCCTCAGATCTTCTCTAGTGATGCGAGACGTTCTTGATCTGATGACAGCAGCTACTCCAGCAACAAAGGGGCTCGCCATACTTGTACCGCTGAGCGCTGCATACTCGCCATCTTTGTAAGTTGAATAAATCTTATAGCCAGGTGCCGAGTTTTCAACACGCCAGCCACGATTAGACCAACTGACGATATCGTCTTGATAATCTACAGCTGAAACAGCAACAACCTCAGGAAACCTAGCCGGGTAGGAAACTTCATCTTCACCGTTATTGCCGGCTGCAGCGATCATAATGATATTGGCTTCTGCCGCTTTTTCTACGGCTCGTTTAATCAGTGAACTTTCAAAGATACTTCCCCAACTCATATTGATCACGTGCGCTTTTCGGGTACGGCATCCATCGATAGTTGCAGCAAGATCGGAAGAGCTGCCGTAGCCTTCTTTAGAGATGCCTTTTGCAGCAATAAGCTTGGCCGAGGAAGCAACGCCATAAAGCCCTCTCCCATTTCCTCTTACAGCAGCTATAATACCAGCGACATGGCTTCCGTGGCCTTGATCGTCATCTCCACTTTCAACATTATTTATCGTGCTAAAGTGATCGATAACGTTCTCTTTTAAATCGGGATGATCAAGATCAATTCCTGTATCTGAGACACAGACTTTAACTGTCTTTCCTCGGTACCTTAAGTTATGACCTTCTATTTGTTTCAGTCCTTTGGTGGTCACTTCCCCGTCAATTCTTGAGTCGTCACTTTTCTCATCGACAGAGTGATCGAGGCTGATCTTGAAATCAGGCTCAACGATGAGATCAAAATCTTGCGCGAGTCCGAGCAATTTGACTAAGTCCTTGGTTTCAACGACCATTGCTTCACCGGAAAGAAGTGTTTTAACGACAGTAATGTTCTCTTCATTGGTAACAGACGAAAACGAATGTAGTTTTTGATGATTTCTTTGGCTGACGATCACCCATCTTTGCTGCGCCCCGTGATCAACGAAGCCTGGGTAAAATTGCCTGAATTCTTCAAACAAACGAAGATTTGATGGCGAATAACCTAACGGATCTTGACCGCAACCCAAAATAAATATGAACAGACTGAAAACCTTAAAGACAAATCCTTGTGTCATAGTCATTTCTTCTTCCTTGAATCAATGTGAAACCAAGCAATCAAATACCTGCAGGTATCTCGGTCAATGCGGCGGTTTCTTGATTACAAATATCTACTGTTCAAGGAATCGAAGGTCACGGCGATGATCGATTAATGGAAATGTTTTTGCAAAGAAGTGGGTAACAATAGATCTTTGAGAGATCACCGGGCTCATATGCTTGGTAACATCTACCTTTTGGAATCTCAGAGAAGTAAGTTGCAGGCGAAGCGAGCCATCAAGAATTGATTGATTTTTTGAAAAAACATTTTGGCGAAACCTTAGAAAAAGCAGCAATCCTAGGCAGCGGCCATCAAACCGCCATGAAAATCGTCACTCCGAAAGGCGAATACAACTATGGAGAGATGACAGCACTACAGCAATCAGCCATTTCTGCAAGCAAGCTCAAGCTCCGTTAAATCAATGGGTCTCAAGGGTCTTTTGACGGGTAAAGCCAAAGACATCTTGCGGAGTCAGTTTCACAACATCAAAGCCGTGATCATTGCTGAGCTTGCTAAGATCTACTTTATTCTCATCACCAATAACAAGCCAGATGAAGGAACCATCCTGTAGTCTTTTCTGGCCAGCACTCCAGACTTCTTTTGGATTGAGTTTGAGAGCTTGTTCAAATCTCTTGCGACTAGGGTTTTCGCCGATAATGCCAAGCTCTTCCCAATTAGCAACAGTCTCAGGGAACGACCAGAACGAAAGACGATTTTTTCTGAAGACCGTCGTCAAAGATTCAATCGCACTTTGGGTTGCGACCTCA
>CAZBDM010000324.1:0-5650 GCA_964490675.1 uncultured Oligoflexales bacterium | reverse complement strand
GAAAGGTCGCTGCAAAGCGCTTGTCCTCAATGATCCAATCGATCGTTCCCTCAACGTACTGAGTCAACTTCGATGAGGGAGTTCTGGCCGACTCAATACGACTGATTGTAATCTCTTGCCCCTTCAACATGATGAGATGAAAAGCAAGCTTTAAAACTTCTTTACGATCAGAGAAGTAGTGTGCGACATGAGCGCGATTGGTTTTTAACTTTTTGGCAATCGCGTTGAAGTTAAAACCTTCAAAACCCTGTTCATTGATACAATCGATTGCCGCATCAATGATCGCAAGCTTTTTTGCATCACCCTTTCTTACTTCAAGGGACATCAGTTTAGCGTAGAGAGTCTCAAGAGAGTCGTCTGACATAACGAGAACGTCTTTCGGAAAGCACAAATCTAAAAAACCATAGCGAAATTGCCACAAAAACACGCAGGAGTCAGCTACTCGATGTTTTTATGTACTTATTCAGACACTTACATTCAAGAATCCTTTTAAAAAGAAATATTTTTATCTAAATAAATATTTTTATTTTTATTTCGATAATTTTTGTGTACAACCCGTTTCAAATGATTTCAATTCATCAAAACATTTTTGAAACTTAAATTTCAAAATGCATGGGAGACTTACATGAAAAATTCAAACCAACTCACCAAATACCGTTGTTTGCTGGTCGCATCAGCATTGGTTTTTCTTGCAGGCTGCGGAGGTCAAAGCAGTGATAAGAAAGATCAACCCGCTGAAGACCAAGATCTTAGTGCTGAGATTTCTGAAGAAACCTCTTCAACTCCCTCGTCAGAAGACGAGGTTTCGCAACCATCCGACAATAAAGCCCCAAAAGATTCTCCAGAAAGCATGGTGGTTGAGCTCACCGACAAACCTTTAAAACATCAAAAACAACCGCCTACTCCGCTTGTTCAAACCACCGCAAGTAATGAAAAAGAAGTGGCCATTGAAGATATCGAGCTCGATTCAGTCATTGCTTCAAGCGAACAAGAACCCACTGAAGCACAACTAACATCCAGTACAGTTGTTGAATTTAATAGTCGAGAAGAAGCTGCAGCTAGGCTTGAAGAGCTTCTCGAAAACTATGATGAAAGTAAAGCTAGCAGAATTGAACAGTTAGGAATCATCATTGCCGTATTTGACCTCAAAGAAGAGCTCGAAGCGATTCAATCCTCACGTATAGCAGCAACGATCGACAGCGGTACCAACGCATTAACTGTAGCAGGGGTGTATAGTCTTCGATATGTCAATCGCTTGCCTAATCTTTCTCAGATGATGGCATACGTAAAGCTGCCATCTTCATGGATCACTGCTATTGAAAGTACAGAAGCGAAAGTCGCAAGAGCCATTGCAGAGCAGACTCAAAAGATCTCACATATTAAGGCGAGAATTACGGCAAGCATTAATGCGAGCGTACCTGAAAAGTTTAAAAGCATGTTACGGTTGAGCGCGGAAGCCGCCAGAAAAAAACTCCCGGAACTTGTTGAAAGAGCGAAAAGCCACAAAAAATCTGCCATCATCGCAACTGCAGTTATTGCGACAGCTCTTTATCTTTACGACGGAACAGAAAGTCCTGAAGTTTTATTCTTCGATGCCTCGCAACTCGCAGAAGCGAAAGATGACATTCTTCGAGATCAAGACCAAAAGACGAGAGCGATCCTTTTTGACTCTGGAATTGAAATTTCTCAGGAAACACCAATCGACGCTGAATGTTGGTTTGATTTTGACGGGGGATCTTTGCTTACTTTAGAAACTGATGCGATCAAAACCCTAAGTCAAATAATCACTATCAAACAAGATGCCATCGATACTCTTGAGCGTTTAGCGGCAAAAGCAGATATTTAAGAGTTAATATACAACACGACAGAGCTATCCTTCTCATTCAAGGGGGATAGCCTTAATTAGTTTCCATCCGGAAACTACTTATTGAAGGAGCATTTGGAAATGGCGCTTATGCTAGGCGTCGAAAAAATCCTGAGGAGATAGTACGTTATGGGTACAGTGACGAAGGATTTTTGAAAATAACGACGCAGAAGTGCCGTTTCCGGATGCGATCTAATTAATCAATTTTCCTAACAAATACTGAAGATTATTCCGTCAACTTCTAAGTGTTTCTTTTTAGCTAAGAAGGAGATATGTTCAACAAAGTTTCAAAAACCTGTTTTGGTTTTTACTGCTTTATCTTTTGCATGTGATGCCAATGAAAATATCGTTATCTTTTGCATGTGATGCCAATGAAAATATCGTTGACGGTGTTCAGATCCTTGAAGCCAATCAAGTTCTTCTGGAAGCCATACAAAAAGGCCTGAAGCCTTAAGAAGGTCTTGTATTACCTATACATTTGGTCGATTGTTGATTGGAATCTCTTTTCTATTACGCCTCGTTTGATTTTCAAAGTTGGCGTCACTTCGCCGTTTTCAATGGTGAAAGGGCGATCAAGGATCTCAAATTTTTTAATCTGTTCAAATCGAGCGAGGTTCATATTCACTTCACTCACTACACTGTTAATTTTCTTCTGTATTTCCTCTCCAGAATACTTGCTTTTTGCCTGAGGATTTATGGTGAGAAGAGCTGAAATGTATTTACGATTATCACCGACAAGACAAGCTTGCTCAATCATATCGTTTCTCTCCAAGTTTGATTCAATCGGAGAAGGAGCGATCATTTTGCCGCCAGAGGTTTTTATGATCTCTTTTTTACGTCCTATGATCTTTAGTTCGCCTTTTTTGTTTATTTCACCGAGATCGCCAGTAGCAAGCCAGCCATCTTTTAAAGTCTCAGCAGTAGCCTGTAGATTTTTAAAATAGCCAAGAAAAACGTTTGGTCCTTTCACCTGAATTTCACCATCTGCAGCAATCCGGCACTGTGTCCCAGGTAGGGGATAACCAACAGTCCTTGGATCGGATTTGCCGGGAAATGTAATCGACACCGGCCCACCAGATTCTGATTGACCGTACATTTCCTGAATATCAATACCAAGTTTGCGAAACCACTTTTTAGTGCTGACAGAAACCTTTGCAGACCCAGCTGCAGCACAGAGACAGTTACCAAAACCTACCGCTTTTTTGATCTTTTCAATGAAGGGTTGAGCGAGTCTAAACTCAATCCGATCAATGATACCGATCTGCGCATTTTGTATTTTCAACTCGGTAACTTTCTCTGTCACGGAAAATGCCCAGCCAAATAACTTTTGGGCTGCAAAAGGTGAGCTTTTTAGCTTTTGTTCAATGCCTTCCTGCATCTTTTCAAAGACCCGCGGTACGGAAAAACAAAGGTTTGGTTGAATCTCTCTAAACTCTTCCGCAATATTTGTAAAACCAGTACAAAAGTACATCTTGTTGCGTTTAATTATACCTGTTGTGATTGTTTGTACTTGGCCCCCAATATGACAAAGAGGCAGAAATGAGAATGATGTCGCATAATTTGTTATTCCCCAAGCTTGAGCTGTCATTTCGGTTGGGAAGACTAGGTTTTCGTGACTTAATACCGCTCCCTTTGGCATCCCTGTCGTCCCTGAGGTAAAGACGATGAGAGCAGGCGTGTCTTTATTGAGTTTTGCGAGAGCTTTATTGAAACTAAAGTCTACAGAATCGTTGGCGACGGCGATCAACTCGCCGAGAGATGAAGCTCTATCAGAAAAATCCGATGGTCCTTTCATGACAAAGATCTCTTCCACACACTCAGGTATCTCGGGCACTCTTTCGAAGTAAGCCTGATCTTCGACAATCAAAAACTTTGGCATTGTCACTAACAAATTATTAGAGATGTCTTTTGAAGAAGCGTTTGGGTATATTCCAAAAGGAATACCACCAACTAGCTCGACTGCTAACTGACAATGGGTCCATTCCGGCGTATTATAGGCAAAAATGCCAACGGTATCACCTTTTTCAAGACCCTTAGACTTGAAGTGTGATGCCAGATTCTCAATCGATTGGCTCATTTTGCGAATACTCACGTCGATCCAACGGCCGTCTTGTTTATAAACTTGCGCTATATCGTCTGGTCTTTCATCAGCCCATTTTTTTAACAAATGCAGAATCGTAGCCATGCATGAGTCTCCCAAAAGCTAGGATCGGTCTTGCTTTGTTTCATCGAAGGAAAAAATCACTTTCAGGAGAAGAAGTCAAATTTAAATGTCATTTCTAAGTTTAGATAACAATTATGGCTAAACCCGAACAGCAGTTATCATACGACCGTTCGGATTTAACCGTCTTTTATTAGTAGACGGGGGGTACAACGATCACGCCTGAGCGATACTTTTCGCTTCTAGTCCTGCGAGGCCCCCCACCACTAGCAAGAGGATTGAAGGGACTGAACTCTAAATTATCAAAGGCATTTAAGGGGCGCGTACTATGGGCTTCGATAACGCGCCCGAAAGTGCCTGGAAACACGTGGTAGCCAGCATGAGCTGTACCGATAAAAAACGGGTGTTGTTTAAATGAATCAGGCACTCGTGTACCAAAATCTACGAGCGTCTCTTTATCGTCAATTTTTATACCGTAGTATTGATTTTTGTTCATGACATTACGGTAGCGATAAGCGTGCCCTCCCCACACTGGCATCCACTGACGACCTGGCTTAAGTGGGTTGAGGCGCTTGTCTTCCGCATCCCATTTAGTATTGTTTGATGGTTTTGGATTCCAATAAAGGGTTTGCCAACCAAGAGCCTGAAGCATGTTTTGAAGGTCGGTACCGTAAACTTTATTGTCAATTTTTAGATAGTCGATAATTTTCTTAAAGGTGCTCTGTTGACCCGCTGCTACAAAACCCTCTTCTAAGCAATTAAGCGCTAAAGTGATACAGGCCGTTGGTACGAGCTCGTCGACCAGTGATGCTGGTTGACCGAACCTTTCTAGTTCCTTGATTAACCCTGCCCTGCTTTGATGCTGTCTGCGTCTTTCACCGTAAAATTTTGATACACCATGTTGTTCGTAAAAGTTGACATGTTCATCGTACGTCTCATTTAAACACTCAGCGGCTGTTCTTGTAATAGTATCGATCACTTCCAAATGTCTTTGCTTTTCCGCCCAACTAAAGCTCGGGTAAGGTGGTGCAGAAGAAAGAGATGATTCGTCTTCTTTCACGCTTACTCCGCAAGCAGAGAAAGAAAGTGAAGCAGCAAGTACAAGAGGTAAAGCAGTCCATCGATATCCCACGGTCGTCTCCTTTTCGATGATTTCGAAGATTGATTTCTGACGAAAAGATATCGCTAGGAGCCAAAAATTTAAATCACAGGATCACTGAACCTACTACAGGCGTGACCGAACAGAATCATTGTCCGTAAAAGATCTTCTAATCAGTCGAATGAGTAAGCAACTCTTACCTGATGTCGTGAGATAAAGAAAAAAAGAGAGAGGTGGCGGTCCCACCAGGGCTCGAACCTGGAGCTCTCATTTAGGAAACGAGTGATTTATCCGGTTAATCGATGGGACCAAGAAAGTTGGCCTAAGATTAGGCCAACATATTGAGTGGATTTTCGAGGTAAGATTGCAGAGTCGCCAGGAATTGCGCGCCGACCATACCATCAACAACTCTGTGATCACTTGACATGGTCATCTTCATTCTTTGTTGAACGACAACTTCACCTTTTTCGTTTACCCAAGGGGTTGGTACGGTTGTTCCGACCGCCAAAATACATGCTTGTGGGGG
>CAZBDM010000323.1:4286-5667 GCA_964490675.1 uncultured Oligoflexales bacterium | reverse complement strand
TGTGACTAAGGTGCCTTTCGAACAAAAAAGCATTGTGGCCGAACCGGCACTTTTTATGTCAAAAACAACACAAAAATCAATGACATAAGTCTTTTTCTTGCGGTTTCAGGGGGTTGCGTTGATGGGCTAATGCTTGTCATGTCTTTTAGGAAAGATCATCGTATCTTTACAAAAAGTTTTAATGATTGGTCCAGGATTTATTGGCTTCGGCCATTTTCGTTAAAATGTCTGGTCTGAGATTAAGATCGACAAATTCATAAGGAATGTTTTTACTTTTGCTGAAAATGTCTAAATTGGTCAGGAAGCTTCTGATCTTATGAATCGATTTGGCTGCCGTTTCCTGGTAAGTCCCAACGCTCATATAGAAGTCGTTTTCATTACTTTCCAGCCAAAGTTGTGCGTAGTGCTTATAAATATCGAGCCATCTTTGACTATTAACGTATTCAGTCGTTACGCCGTTGCTTGGGACTTCGATTAATGTGCCACCACTTGTTTGAAAAAGAGAAGGTTGCGAATATGTCGTGATGCCCGGCCAAAGATCTTTGACCCATTGGTATAGGGGGTAACGAAAAAGTTGGTCCTTGACAACTTCAGGTGGCACAGGTGAGAAGTCATATTTGATGCCTTCCGCAACAATTGCTTCACGTACTCCCCTTGAAGCCATCCAGCCGCCAGCAATGAAACTTACCGGCTTCTTAAATCCTAAGACTTCAAAAAAGGTAAAACTCTGAAGCAGCATCTTTCTGATGTCTTGTTTGCTATAGACACTTAAGGGAACCTCATGTCCGCAGTCATTAGCGCAGTATTCCTTGGTTAGGCGATTGCCCCAAAAAGTCGGGCTGTTTCTAAACACCACGCCTGATTTTGCAGCAATCGATTGCCAACCATGAAGACTTAGAGCAACGTGATCATCGGCAGCGATAACCTCTCTAAGCCTTGCGATGATTTCTTTCTGGTTCTCGCGATTTTTGAAAAAGTAGGCTGGGCTAATGAAGTGAATGAGCTTGAGTTGAGGTATATCTTTTTTTAATTGCTCGATTGTCTTTAAATTTTCACTGTTCATCGACTCGCCTTCCCAAATAATCGACACGGCGAGCCAGATTTTGCCCTTCTTGTCTGTCTCTTGCGAAAAAGCATGACTAAAAGGGGCTAAAAAAACGATCAGCAGTAAAAGTCTACTCAAGATTGAATACCTCTCCTATTGATCTGTGAGTGAGAATGGGGACTTGTTTAAGACTAACAATTATCGAAAAAAAGGGGAAGCCGCTATTCAGATCTGACGACTCTCGCATCGCCTTCTTGACGTCAAAAGTAGCAACAAAGGCAGGAAAAAGAGAAGAAGGCCAGTGTACTGTTGAGGCGACGGGACCGTTTGGATCGT
>CAZBDM010000323.1:3413-4276 GCA_964490675.1 uncultured Oligoflexales bacterium | reverse complement strand
CCGCCACTTTTACTTTGTTTAGTAACGTTTGCTTTTGGTGTTTGCGACTCATCGCTCTCTGAACTTGAATTAACGAGTCCGACCCAGGTGGCGCTATCTCTACAATCAATACCCGAGAGTAAAGAGGAAAAGCCACGATCGACGGCGGCATTATAAATATCACAGCCGTTCAAGCCATCGCGTAACTCTTTATCTGCAAGTAGTAGGGCTAAAATAAAGTCCTGTAGTCCACTATTACTGACAAGAAAGTCGATGGAGCGATAGGCGAGAGCATCAACTTCAGCTGGTGTAAATGCTTCGCTTGAGCGCAAGTCCCATAATAAGCCTGAAATCACTTGTCCTTGAAAGTGCCCTGGCAGCATTGGATAGTCGCCTTCGCCGTATTTTAGCTCTGAATTGGAAACCCGCAAGCACTTTTGCTGTACCCAACAATCACTTGCTTCCGTACAAATCGATTCACCAAGACAGGTATCGCCAGTGCGCGAGAGGGTGAAGTAGTCAGCTAACCCTTCATGAAGAACCATCGATTCTCCAGACGTCTTGGTTAACTTACGAAAGACGATATGATGGCTTAACTCGTGAGAAATAACGTCACTATCGTAGGAAAAATTCTGGAAATTAACACCGTCTGTGTTGCCAAGTGAAATACGAGGTGAGGGATTTTTTGAAGTTGGTCCATAATACGCAGCGTTATTTGCAGTGAGAGCATCGCTTCCTTTGATTTGGACGCTGTCGTGAACAGTGATTTCTATTTGTTGTGACTGGTTGACGTCATAGCCCAACTTGCGGAAGTAGTCGGTGATGAGACCAGCATTGACATAAACAGATGTTTCGGCAAAACCACCGGTTTTCGGGTCGAAGAC
>CAZBDM010000323.1:0-3403 GCA_964490675.1 uncultured Oligoflexales bacterium | reverse complement strand
TAACTTTATAGAATGAGTTTTCAAGTGCGTAGACATCACCGATCTGTCTTGTTTGAATATCGAATTCTTTAAAACGACCGCTATATGGGTTCTTGTCATAAACGCGTGCCTTGCCGAGAGCGTTAAAAAAGTTATTTTCGAATTGATAGACCCGCGCATCATCTGCGATGACTCTATAAGAAAGCTCTCCTGCCTCCGCAACAACGACATTCCAGGCAGGCAGCAGATCTTCATTAAAAACCATGTAGCACTTAGATTGTGACAAAACCGAATCAAGTGGTCCTTTGCCTTCTCTCGACATGTAATCTTCTACCGACTCAAGACTCGCTGCAAGGTCAGGCCAATCTTGCGAAGAAGGTGGAGTTGAAAAGGCGACATCGGGGATCTTACCAACCACCATCGAAGTTCCATCATCGAGTTTGTGGGCTCCAACTTCGTATTCACAAACAGGAATACCATCGATCGAGAAGCCATATGTGTGGGATTCGAAGGCTGTTGAGGTTAAGCCGTAAGGTCCGGTCGTTTCGGTTTGTTTAAGCTCTACGTTTAACGGTGTTAAGAAGAGCTTTTCTTTAATGAGTTGCTGCATAGCTTTTTGAAAGCCGATCTGACCATCTCTGACCATTGTAAAGATCTTTTCAGAGTCGAGATTTCCCGAAAGCATTGGGTGGACGAGGATCTTCTCTTTACCTGCTGAGAGGTTTTTAAAAAAAGGATTTTTTGAAGACAACTGAGAATGGGCTAATTGCGAAAACGAGCAAAGACTGACCATTGTAAGCCAAACGTATTTCAGCAATGTTGATGAAAATGTCTTCATGACATTTTTGCCCCGTACAACAAGTAAATGTGCTCATTTCCGCCCAATTTCCCAAAACTTACGAGCTTATCGGCTAATTCTTAGATAAATATTAATAGGTTGGATTATCGTGATGATTTCCTGCTCTTAACTGGTGCTAATGAAGTCAGCAGCAGAAGCACCGGTGCAAGAAGGATAAATAGGATCATGGGAAGGCCGGATGCTGACTGATTTGCCGCGAGAGTGATCGTGCCGCAGCCTCCGCTAGATTTTTTAGTGGTCGTGCTCGAGCTTTCAGAACCAGTCCCAGAGCTTGAAGATGTGCCTGTGCCGCCAGTGCCGATCAATGACACCCAATTGCTGGAGTCTTTACAGTCAACGTCTGAAATCAACGAACCGAAGCCTCTCTCGGCGGCATAATTGTAGATTTGGCAAGAATATTGACCGTCATAGTATTCTTTGTCTGCAAGCATTAAAGAAAGAACGAGATCTCTTAATCCACTGTCTTTGACAAAGAAGTCAACAGCTCTGTAGGCCATCGTATCGACTGCATTTTCCGGAATTTCTGTACCTTTTCTCATGTCCCACAAGAAGCCAGAGATCAATTGACCTTTTAAGTGAGACTCAAGACTGTTGTAGGTGGAGTCTCCGTATCTGATTTGGTTGTTGGCAGATCGTAAGCACTGTCCTCTTTCCCAACAAGCGAGGCTGTTTGCAGGACAAATCGACTCACCGAGACATGAATCTTCCGAGTGGGCGAAGGCAAAGTAATCAGCCATTCCTTCGTGAAGAACAAGCGATTCACCAGAAATAGATGTCAGTTTGCGGTAAATAACGTGGTGACCGAATTCGTGAGAGACAACGTCTGAATCCAGTGGCAGATCTTTCAAAATTGAGCCATCACCATCACCAATTGAAATAGTTGGCTTACCAGTGCTCGTGGCATTGTGTGGCTGATAAAGCGCATTATTCTTACTTTGGTTGATAACAACATGCAGTTTGATTTCGAGGGCCTTAGGGCCTTGCCACGTATACCCAAGGCTTCTGAAGAATTCAAACATCAATGCAGCATGAACGAACGCCGAAGTTTCAGCAAATTTGTCGTCAGAAGGATTATAGAAGTATTCGTAAGTATCGGGCTCAGAAGCAGCTTCGGTGTTTCTTGGGTTTGTGACGAAGTATTCATTTTCGAGTCGACCATTCTCTGCGACTTCAATGTTGTACTCTTTTAAGACACCGTCTACAGAGTTCTTTTTGTAGACTCTCGCTTTGCCTTGAACGTGGAAGAACATATTTTCGAAATGGTAAACTTCGTGATTGTCGACCAAAGCTTTATAAGCAAGACCATCTCGAGAGACAGTTGCCGTCCAGACAGGAACGACTTCTCCGTCTTTGACGATATAGCATTTAGAGGTGTTCATCACTTTTTCGAATGGACCTTGGTCGTCCATCTGATCGATGTACAGATTAAGCTGATCAAGAGAGCTTGCTTCATCGGGCCAATCTTCTACCGGCGGTGGTTCGTATGCTTCAACGTTAGGGATTTTACCGATGACCATTGATGCATTGTTCCACAGTTTGTGGGCAGCAACTTCGTAGCCACAGATAGGAACGTCGTTGATTGAAAAGTTGTAAGTATTAGATTCTACAGAAGCACCAGTAAGTCCATAGGGGCCCGGCATCGAATCTGTTTTCGATTGAACGTGAATAAATGGGTTACCCATTTTGTCATTAATGACCGCTTTAATCGCATCATCAAATCCGATGCTTCCCTGTTTGAAAAGCTCGAGAGCTTTATCACCTAAATCAGACTGGCCAGCAAACGGATGAATACCTACCTTTTTGGAGATGTCTTGAATGTTTTTTAAGGGAGACTTTTTATGATCCCAGACAGAAAAAGCTGGTGAACTCAGGCAACAAAGGGCAGTCGCAAGAGCAACCTTTTTTAAGATATTTTTACGCGTCGCTAACATAGGTGTTCTGCCGTCGTTAAAAATGACTGTCTATCGCCTGGACACCAAAGATTTCATCAACTTCCACTGAAGTGTTTATCGGCAAAAAGGCTCATTTAATTGAGAAAGCGTCTTTTTAATCTTAAAAATCAACGTGCTTTTGGCGACTTATCTAAAGAAGAGTGGTAAACCTTACCCACCGTAATGATTGGCGAGGAAGAATGAGGCAGGATTGTGGACGATCAAAAAGTTTATCCACAGGCTGTGTGTATAACTCGTCAATCTGTGACCTTGCGGCTTTTTCCATAGGGATTTTGAGCGGTTCGCTTAAACATTAAGCAAGTATAAATTTTCAAAATTTAACTAGCTAATCATAACCTTCTCATCTATATTTCAGAGTTAACTTTTCCAAAGGGGTTGTTGTTTTTGTCTGTAGTCCGTATCACATCTCTTCTCGGTAATTCACAAAAACTTGACGGTGGTGCTATGTTTGGTAACGCCCCGCGTGCTGTTTGGCAAAAGTGGTTGGAGCCAGACCAACAGGGAAGGGTACCACTCGCTTGTCGTTCAATGCTGGTGGAACAAGGCTCAGTTAAAATTCTTTGTGAAACAGGTATCGGTGCTTTTTTTGAACCAAAGCTCGCAGAACGCTTTG